>JANXVP010000217.1 GCA_025351615.1 Ramlibacter sp.
TACAGCGCCCTTGCCGCGGCCCTGGAGCAGGCAGGACCCGATGGGGCATCGCTGATGCTGGCGATGGTGTGCCTCGGCTTGATGAGCCGTCTGGAGAGCGCCGGTGAAGTGTTGGCACTGGTCGATCAGGTGCGCCGGCAGTTCGCAGACAGCGGCCGCTCTGACAATAACCATGAGGTTGGCCCTGCGGGGCTTTAAACCTTAAAATCACTGGTTGTCCTCAGCGCGGCCACGCGCTACGCCCACCCTCCGATGAACGCCCCTGTCGACGTTTCCTTTTTCGCGCGCGCCGCGAAGCCGATCACCAGCTACCGCAAGTACTGGGCGAGCCGCTTCGGCGCGGCGCCGTTCCTGCCGATGAGCCGGGCGGAAATGGACCAGCTCGGATGGGACAGCTGCGACATCATCGTGGTGACTGGCGACGCCTACGTCGATCATCCCAGCTTCGGAATGGCGGTGATCGGCCGCGTGCTGGAGGCTCAGGGCTTCCGGGTCGGCATCATTGCGCAGCCTGACTGGCAAAGCGCGGATCCGTTCAAGGCACTGGGCAAACCGAACCTGTTCTTTGGCGTCACCGCCGGCAACATGGATTCGATGATCAACCGCTATACCGCAGACCGCAAGATCCGCAGCGACGATGCGTACACGCCGGGCGACGCGGGTGGCAAGCGACCGGACCGCGCGGCGATCGTCTACAGCCAGCGCTGCCGCGAAGCCTACAAGGATGTGCCGATCGTCCTCGGCGGCATCGAAGGCAGCCTGCGCCGCATCGCGCATTACGACTACTGGTCCGACAAGGTGCGACGCTCGATCGTCACCGACGCCAAGTGCGACCTGCTGCTGTACGGAAACGCCGAGCGCGCGATCGTCGAGATCGCGCACCGGCTGGCAGCGAAGGAGCCCGTCCACGAAATCACCGACGTGCGGGGTACGGCCTTCTTCCAGCGCGCCAAGCCCGAGGGCTGGTTCCAGATCGATTCGACATCTGTCGATGCGCCCGGCCGCGTGGAAGAGCACATCAATCCGTACCTGACGACATCGGAACAGGCGGCGGCGCAGGGCGCGACCTGCACCAAGGAAGAGGGCAGCGGCGGGATGTCCGGGGCCAATCCGGCCATTCAGCCGCTGACATTTGTCCCCAATCCCAAGGTCAAGCTCAAGGTTCCGCCGCGCGACCGTACCGTCATCCGTTTGCCCTCGTACGAGCAGGTCAAGAGCGATCCGGTGCTCTACGCGCACGCCAACCGGGTGCTGCACCTGGAAACCAATCCGGGCAACGCGCGGGCGCTGGTGCAGGCGCACGGCGACCGCGACATCTGGCTGACACCGCCGCCGATCCCGCTGACCACGGCGGAGATGGACCATGTTTTCGGGTTGCCCTATGCGCGCAGTCCGCATCCGGCGTATGCCGATGACAAGGGCGGGCACGACGGCGTCACCAAAATCCCGGCCTGGGAAATGATCAGGTTCAGCGTAAACATCATGCGGGGCTGCTTTGGCGGCTGCACCTTCTGCTCGATCACCGAACACGAGGGCCGCATTATCCAGAGCCGCTCCGAGGATTCGGTGATCCGCGAGATCGAGGAGATCCGCGACAAGGTGCCCGGCTTCACCGGTGTCATCTCCGACCTGGGCGGCCCGACAGCCAACATGTACCGCATCGGCTGCAGGAGCCCGGAAATCGAATCGGCGTGCCGCAAGCCGAGTTGCGTGTATCCGGGCATCTGCCAGAACCTGAACACTGACCACAGCGCGCTGATCCACATGTACCGCCGCGCACGGGCCTTGAAGGGCGTGAAGAAGATCCTGATCGGCTCCGGCTTGCGCTACGACTTGGCAGTGCAGTCGCCCGAGTACGTCAAGGAACTGGTGCAGCACCATGTCGGCGGCTACCTGAAGATCGCGCCCGAGCACACCGAGCAGGGCCCGTTGACCCGGATGATGAAGCCGGGGATCGGCAGCTACGACCGGTTCAAGGCGATGTTCGACAAGTATTCGGCCGAAGCGGGCAAAAAGCAGTACCTGATCCCATACTTCATCGCCGCGCA
>JANXVP010000241.1 GCA_025351615.1 Ramlibacter sp.
GAAGAAAAAACGCCGCTAAGCCCGCGTTTCCGTGGCTTGCACGCGCTGCGTCGTTATGACAACGGCGAAGAACGCTGCATCGCCTGCAAACTCTGTGAGGCGATTTGCCCGGCACTGGCGATCACGATTGAATCCGACGTGCGCGAAGATGGCAGCCGCCGCACCTCGCGCTATGACATCGATCTGACCAAATGCATTTTTTGCGGCTTCTGCGAAGAAGCCTGCCCGGTGGACGCTATCGTAGAGACCCATATCTTCGAATACCACGGTGAAAAACGCGGCGACCTTTACTTCACCAAGGACATGCTGCTGGCAGTGGGGGACCGTTACGAGCCGGAAATCGCGGCGAGCAGGGCGGCTGACGCCAGATACCGTTGATCCCAGAGAACGCACAAGACCCCCATGGACGTCAAAACCGGTTTCTTCTACCTGTTCTCGGCAGTGCTGCTGTTCGCGGCCTTCCGGGTCATCACCGCCCGCAACCCGGTCTACGCGGCGCTGTTCCTGGTGCTGGCGTTCTTCCAGGCCGCCGCGATATGGATCCTGCTCAAGGCCGAGTTCCTCGCAATCGCGCTGGTCCTGGTGTACGTCGGCGCCGTGATGGTGCTGTTCCTGTTCGTGGTGATGATGCTGGACATCAACGTTGACAGCCTGAGGGCGGGGTTCTGGAAGCACTTCCCGCTGGCAGCCACGGTGGGCGCCCTCATTGCGCTCGAAATGGCGGCGGTGCTGCTGGGCGGTTTTCGCACGGGCGAGGAACCGCGGACGATGACGGCGGCGCAGGCCGCGGTTGCGGCCCAGCCAAATACCAGGGAACTGGGCAAGCTGCTTTACAGCCAGTACCTGTATCCGCTTGAGATCGCCGCGGTGATCCTGCTGGTGGCCATCATCGCCGCCATCGCACTGACATTGCGCACGCGCAAGGACAGCCGGCACATGAACCCGGCCGACCAGGTGCGGGTCCACGCCCGGGACAGGGTGCGGATCGTGTCGATGAACCCGACCCTGGCGCAGCCTGCGCCGCCGGTGCCTGATGCCGCCACGGAGACCAAGGCATGACACTCACCCTTGGCCATTTCCTGTCGCTCGGCGCGATGTTGTTCGCGCTGTCCATCATCGGCATCTTTCTGAACCGCCGCAACCTGATCGTGCTGCTGATGGCGATCGAGCTGATGCTGCTGGCGGTGAACATGAACTTTGTCGCGTTCTCGTACTACTTGCAGGACATGCACGGGCAGGTGTTCGTGTTCTTCATCCTGACGGTCGCCGCGGCCGAATCGGCCATCGGCCTGGCGATCCTCGTGCTCCTGTTCCGCAACAAATCGAACATCAACGTCGACGAGCTCAACACGCTCAAGGGCTAGACAATGAGCCAGACCCTCAACGCAGCGACGCTGCTCGCAGTTCCGCTCGCACCCCTGGCCGGGGCGCTCCTGGCCGGCATCTTCGGCACCACCTTCGGCGGCAACTGGATTGGCCGGAGGCTGTCGCACACGCTCTGCATCCTGGGGGTGTTCGTCGCCTTCGTCATTTCGGCGATGACGCTCAAGAGCGTGGCGGTCGACGGCGCCCGCTTCAACCAGACGCTGTACGAGTGGATGGTGGTGGGCGGCCTGAAGATGGAAGTGGGGTTCCTGGTCGACGGCCTCACGGCGATGATGATGTGCGTGGTGACCTTCGTCTCGCTGATGGTGCACATCTACACCATCGGCTACATGGAGGAAGACGACGGCTACAACCGCTTCTTCGCCTACATCTCGCTGTTCACCTTCTCGATGCTGATGCTGGTGATGAGCAACAACTTCCTGCAGCTGTTTTTCGGCTGGGAAGCGGTGGGCCTGGTTTCTTACCTGCTGATCGGTTTCTGGTTCAACAAGCCGACCGCGATCTTCGCCAACATGAAGGCCTTCCTGGTCAACCGGGTCGGCGACTTCGGCTTCATCCTGGGCATCGGCCTTGTCGCCGCGTACGCTGGCTCGCTCAACTACGCCGAGGTCTTCGGCAAGAGCGCGGCCCTGGCCGGCATGGGTTTTCCCGGCACCGACTGGATGCTGGTGACGGTCATCTGCATCTGCCTGTTCATCGGAGCAATGGGCAAGAGCGCGCAGTTCCCGCTGCACGTCTGGCTGCCGGATTCGATGGAAGGTCCGACCCCGATCTCCGCGCTGATCCACGCGGCCACGATGGTGACGGCCGGGATCTTCATGGTGGCGCGCATGTCACCGCTGTTCGAGCTGTCGGACACCGCGCTGTCCTTCGTGATGGTGATCGGCGCGATCACGGCCCTGTTCATGGGCTTTTTGGGCATCATCCAGAACGACATCAAGCGGGTGGTGGCGTATTCCACGCTGTCCCAGCTGGGGTACATGACGGTGGCGCTGGGCGCGTCGGCTTATTCGGTGGGTGTGTTCCACCTGATGACCCATGCTTTCTTCAAGGCGCTGCTGTTTCTCGCGGCCGGCTCGGTCATCATGGGCGTGCACCACAACCAGGACATCCGCTGGATGGGCGGCCTGCGCAAGCACATGCCGATCACCTGGATCACCTTCCTGCTGGGCTCGCTCGCGTTGATCGGCACGCCGCTGTTCGCCGGCTTCTATTCCAAAGACAGCATCATCGAGGCTGTCGGCGAGAGCCATCTGTGGGGCGCGGGCTTCGCGCATTTCGCGGTTCTGGCCGGCGTGTTCGTCACCGCCTTCTATTCGTTTCGCCTCTACTTCCTGGTGTTCCACGGCAAGGAGCGCTACGACCAGAATCCGCAGCACCATCCGCACGACCCGGACGAAGAGCCCGATCCGCACCATCACCATGGCGAGCACGCCAGACCCCACGAATCGCCCTGGGTGGTGACGGCGCCGTTGCTGCTGCTGGCCTTCCCCTCGGTGGTGATCGGCTTCCTCACCATCGGGCCGATGCTGTTCGGCGACTTCTTCAAGGACTCGATCCTGATCAACGCGCAGAAGCATCCGGCGATGGAAGAACTGGCCAAGGCCTTCCACGGCCCGGCGCAGATGGCGCTGCACGGCCTCATGACGCCGACCTTCTGGCTGGCCCTGGCTGGAGTGGCGCTGGCCTATTACATGTACATGGTCAACACCGCGCTGCCCGCCGCGATCCAGGCCAGGGTCCAGCCGCTCTACCGGCTGCTGGACAACAAGTACTACATGGACTGGTTCAACGAGAACGTGCTGGCACACGGCGCGCGCCTGCTCGGCGTCGGGCTCTGGAAGGGCGGGGACCAGGGCTTGATCGACGGATTCATCGTTAACGGCTCCTGGCGGCTGATCGGCCGCATCTCGGGCGCGGTGCGCTGGATCCAGACTGGTTTCATCTACCACTACGCCTTCGGGATGATCCTGGGCGTGCTGGTGCTGATGACGTATTTCGTCTGGCTCAACACATAACAAGAACACGGAATAAAAAATGGGATTGTTGAGCCTCGCGATCTGGACGCCGATTTTTTTCGGCGTCGCGCTCCTCGCGCTGGGGCGCGACGACCATGCACGCGCCGTCCGCTGGCTGGCCCTGATCGGCAGCGTCATCAGCCTGTTGGTCACGCTGCCGCTGTACGGTGGCTTCAAGACCGGGACGTCGGCGATGCAGTTCGTCGAGCGCGGCTCCTGGATCGAGCGCTTCAACGTCTTCTACCACCTGGGGCTCGACGGCATTTCGTTCTGGTTCGTGCCGCTCACCGCCTTCATCACCGTCGTTGTCGTGATCTCGGCCTGGGAGGCGATCACCGAACGCGTCAACCAGTACATGGGCGCCTTCCTGATCCTGTCAGGCCTGATGATCGGCGTCTTCTGCGCGCAGGACGGCATCCTGTTCTATACCTTCTTCGAGGCCACGCTGATTCCGATGTACCTGATCATCGGGGTCTGGGGCGGCCCCAACAAGATCTACGCGGCCTTCAAGTTCTTCCTGTACACCTTGCTCGGCTCGCTGCTCATGCTGATCGCGCTGGTGTTCCTGTACACCAAGTCGGGCGGCAGCTTCGACATCGCCACCTGGCAGAAGCTGCCGCTGGGCGCCACCGCGCAGACCTTGCTGTTCTTCGCCTTCTTCGCCGCTTTCGCGGTAAAGGTGCCGATGTGGCCGGTGCACACCTGGCTGCCCGATGTCCATGTGGAAGCGCCCACCGGCGGTTCCGCCGTGCTGGCGGCGATCATGCTGAAGCTGGGCGCCTATGGCTTCCTGCGCTTCTCGCTGCCGATCGCGCCGGATGCGTCGCGCGAGTGGGCCTGGCTGATGATCGCACTGTCGCTGATCGCGGTCATTTATGTCGGCCTGGTGGCCATGGTGCAGCAGGACATGAAGAAGCTGGTCGCCTATTCGTCGGTGGCGCACATGGGTTTTGTCACGCTCGGTTTCTTCATCTTCAATGACCTCGGGGTGGCGGGCGGCATCGTGCAGATGATCGCGCACGGGTTCGTCTCGGCCGCCATGTTCCTTTGCATCGGCGTGCTTTACGACCGCGTCCACTCGCGCGAGATCGCCAGCTATGGCGGCGTGGTGAACACCATGCCCAATTTCGCGGCCTTCGCGCTGCTGTTCGCCATGGCCAACTGCGGCCTGCCGGCGACGGCGGGCTTCGTCGGCGAGTGGATGGTGATCCTGGGGGCGGTGAAGGCCAATTTCTGGCTCGGCTTCGGCGCGGCGACGGCGCTCATCTTCGGCGCGGCCTACACGCTCTGGATGTACAAGCGGGTCTACCTGGGTCCGGTCGCCAACGACGACGTGCGCAAACTGGCGGACATCAATGCCCGCGAATTCCTGATGCTGGGCCTGCTGGCCGTCGCGGTGCTTTCCATGGGGATCTATCCGAAACCCTTCACCGACGTCATGAACGCCTCGGTGACCGATCTTCTCAAGCACGTGGCCCTGTCCAAACTGAATTGAAAAGACAAGCATGCTGGACAAAATTAGCCTGATCGCCACCTCGCCTGAAATCCTGCTGCTGGTGATGGCCTGCGTGATCGCCCTGGTCGACCTGGGCGTCACGTCGCGCATGCGCTCGGCCACCTACTGGCTGACCATGGCGACGCTTGCCGTGGTGGCGTACTTCACCGCCGAATTTGCGCTGCAGGACCAGACGATCTACGCCTTCGGCAACATGGTGGTCAGCGACCCGATGGGCAACTGGCTGAAGTTTTTTGCGACGCTGTCGATGATGGTCTGTCTGGTGTACGGCCGCCCTTACGCCGCCGATCGCGACATGCTGCTGGGTGGCGAGATGTTCACGCTGTCGATGTTCGCGCTGCTGGGCATCTTCGTGATGATCTCGGGCAGCAACTTCCTGGTGATCTACCTGGGCCTTGAACTGCTGACGCTGTGCAGCTATGCGCTGGTGGCGCTGCGCCGGGATCACGCGACGTCGACCGAAGCGGCGATGAAGTACTTCGTGCTCGGCGCCATGGCCAGCGGCTTCCTGCTGTATGGCCAGTCGATGCTGTACGGCGCGACCGGTTCGCTCGACATCGGCACGGTGTTCAAGATCGTGAACTCCGGCCAGGTCAAGCACCAGGTGCTGGTGTTCGGCCTGGTGTTCATCGTCTCGGGCCTGGCGTTCAAGCTTGGCGCCGCACCCTTTCACATGTGGATCCCGGACGTCTTCCAGGGTGCCCCCACGTCGGTCACTGTGATGATCGGCAGCGCGCCGGAGCTCGCCGCCTTTGCCATCTGCATCCGCCTGCTGGTCGAAGGCCTGCTGCCGCTGGCGATCGACTGGCAGCAGATGCTCGCGATGCTGGCGATCGCGTCGCTGCTGATCGGCAACCTGGCGGCGATCGCCCAAACCAACCTCAAGCGGATGCTGGCCTATTCGACCATTGCCCAGATGGGCTTCGTGATCCTGGGGCTGCTGTCGGGTGTGGTCAACGGCAACACGCTGTCGGCTGCCAATGCCTACAGCTCCGCCATGTTCTACGTCGTCACATATGTGATGACCACGCTGGCGAGCTTTGGCATCATCCTGCTGCTGGCGCGCGAAGGCTTCGAGAGCGAGGAGATCACCGATCTCGCCGGCCTGAACCAGCGCAGCCCCTTGTTCGCCGGCGTGATGGCGATCTGCATGTTCTCGCTGGCCGGCGTGCCGCCGCTGGTTGGCTTCTATGCCAAGCTGGCGGTGCTGCAGGCGCTGGTCTCGTCAGGCCAGGGCTGGTACATCGCGCTGGCGGTGTTCGCCGTCATGATGTCACTGGTCGGCGCCTTCTACTACTTGCGGGTGGTCAAGGTGATGTACTTCGACGCGCCGATCACCGCCACCACGGTCTCGGCCCCGGTCGACGTGCGCGCCGTGCTGTCGATCAATGGCGCGCTGGTGCTGATCCTGGGCATCGTCCCCGGCGGCCTGATGACGCTGTGCGCCCGCGCCATCGTCAAGACCCTTGCCACCTGAGGCAGCTGTGGAACCACCGGGATGGATGAGATCCGCGGCGATGACGCCCACCTGATCGAGCACCGGCTGGACAGCCAGGAACTGTTCAAGGGCAAGCTGCTGCACGCCTGGCGCGACACGGTGACGCTGCCGGACGGCGGCACCGCGACGCGCGAATACATCGTTCATCCGGGCGCGGTGGTCATCGTTCCGATACTGGACGACGGCCGCGTGCTGCTCGAGCGTCAGTTCCGCTACCCGGTGCAGCAGGTGATGATCGAATTTCCCGCGGGCAAGCTCGATAACGGGAGCGAGGACCGGCTGGCCTGCGCCAAGCGTGAACTGCTTGAGGAGACGGGCTACACGGCGCGCGAATGGGCGCACGCGGGCGAGCTGCGTCCGGTGATCGCCTATTCCACGGAAATCATCGACATCTGGTTCGCGCGCGGCCTCACCGACGGTGGCAAGCGCAGCCTGGATGCGGGCGAGTTTCTTGACGTGATGTTGGCAACCCCGCAGGAACTGCTGGACTGGTGCCGCGACGGCAAGGTCACGGATGCCAAGACCCTCAGCTGCGCGCTGTGGCTGCAGAACGTCCTTGCTGGCAGCTGGCAACTCGACTGGCAGGCACAATCGGCAGCATGAAAGTTCTCGATCTCGAGTGCCCGCAGCAGCACAGCTTCGAAGGCTGGTTCGGATCCGAAGAGGATTTCCAGGACCAGCTGGGCCGCGGCCTGGTCGAATGCCCGCTATGCGGCGACGCGTCCGTCACCAAGATGCTCAGCGCTCCGCGGCTGAACCTGGGCTCGACCAAGGACGCAGTTCCCGCGCAGGCAGTCGTCGCTGCTCCCGACAAGACGATGCAGGCCGCCTGGATGAAGATGGTGCGCCACGTCATGGCCAACACTGAAGACGTGGGCGCGCGCTTCGCCGAGGAGGCGCGCAAGATGCATTACGGCGAGACCGACGAGCGCGGCATCCGTGGTCAGGCCTCGCCCGACGAGACCCAGGCCCTGCTCGAAGAAGGCATCGGCGTGCTGCCGTTGCCCATGCCCAAGGCGCTGAAAGAGCCGCTGCAGTAGCGGCGGCTTGCCATTCCGCCATGACGGTCATCCCCGAATTGACCGTCCTCCCGCAGTCACCGTCATCCCCGCGCAGGCGGGGATCCAGGGCATTCGGGGTTGCGCATTGCATTGGGTGGCGCGGCCGGCGGCCAGGGTGGGTCATTCTCGGGGCACAGGGCCCCGTCCCGGCCGCTGGTCTGGATCCGGGTCAAGCCCGGGATGACGACGCCAGGGATGCGCGTCTTGCCCGGGTGTGCTTAGCTCAGCCAGCCGCGGCAGCAACCAGCTTCTTCACCGCCGATCTTGCCTGGGCCCCGAGCTCCGCCAGGTCAAGGTCGGACAATCGGCCTTC
>JANXVP010000244.1 GCA_025351615.1 Ramlibacter sp.
ATGATTTACGAGTTTTGCATTCGCACTGATCCCGGTCTCGCGCGCGAGAACAACGAAGACTCCGTCACCATCGACGAACCGACCCGGCTGGGAATTCTGGCGGACGGGATGGGCGGCTACAACGCCGGCGAGATTGCCAGCGGCATGGCGACCACGTTCATCAAGTCGGAACTCGGACGCTGGCTGTCGCAGGCAGGCCGCCACGCCAACAGCCGTGAAGTCCGGCGCGCCATGGAAATCTGCGTCGACAATGCGAACCGCTCGATCTTCAACGCCGCGAATTCCAACCCGCAGTACAGCGGCATGGGGACGACGCTGGTCCTCGGGGTGTTCCAGGATGCCCGCCTGATGGTGGGGCATATCGGCGACTCCCGGTGCTATCGCCTCAGGGGGCCGGAATTCAGCCAGGTGACCAAAGACCACTCACTGCTGCAGGAGCAGATGGATGCCGGCCTGATCACCGCGGAGCAGGCAGCGGTATCTACCAATAAAAACCTGGTGACCCGCGCTCTCGGTGTCGAGGACGCGGTGCTGCTCGAGGTCAACGAGCACAAGGTCGAGGCGGGGGATCTCTACCTGATGTGCTCCGATGGCCTGTCGGACATGCTGGAGGACGAGGCGATCGCCCGGATCCTGCTGGCAGAGGCGGCGCTGGAGCAAAAGACGCAGCAACTGGTCGACGCTGCGAATGCCAACGGAGGGCGGGACAATATTTCAGTGTTACTCGCCCATGCCAGGACCGGATCCGAAAAACGCGGCTTCATTTCAAGATTGCTGGGAAAATAGACCTTGATGCCAGTTTCAGATAACAAGTTCAGAACCAGGAGCCGACCATGCCGAAAATGATCGTTTCGATCGACGGTGTCGTCATCAAGGAAGTGCAGTTGACCAAGGACCGCACGACACTGGGCCGGCGGCCGTACAACGACATCGTGATCGACAACCTCGCCGTGAGCGGGGAGCATGCGGTGCTGCAGATGATGGCCAACGAGGTGTACCTTGAAGACCTCAACAGCACCAACGGGACCTACGTCAACGGGAAGGCGGTGAAGAAACAGTTGTTGCAGAACAACGACACCGTGGAAATCGGCAAGTACAAGATCAAGTACATCAACGAGGTGGCGAACCCCGGGTACGAGAAGACGATGATCATCAAGGCCGGCTCCATCGCGCCGCCCCCTGTTCGGGCCGAAGGTGCGCCGGCAACTGCCGAACTCGCCAGTGTTGCCGCTGCCATCAAGGTGCTGTCCGGGGCCGCAGCGGGACGCGAGGTTCCGCTGGTCAAAGTGGTGACCACGATCGGAAAACCCGGCGTGGCGGTAGCAGCGATCACCAAGCGACCGCATGGTTTCGTAGTGGCGCACGTCGAAGGCGCCAACAAGCCCACCCTGAACGGGGCCGCCATTGGCGCGGAGCCCGTCGCCTTGAAGAACGGCGATCTGCTGGAGCTGGCTGGGACGCAGATGCAATTCGTGCAGGCTTGAGGGCCTGCGGCACGCTGGTGGCCATCTCACGATAGCGGGGTCCGGGCGCGATATGGGCTTGCTCTCAAAACATTGGTCCCGGATAGCCGTCACGCTCATCCCGCTGATTTTTGCGCTGCTCCATGCGAGCGGCGCAATGCCAATCGGCGTCCTGCAGCGTCTGGACGACATCATTTACGACGGCAGGTTGCGGGCCACCATGCCGCGGACGGTGGACGAACGCATCGTCATCGTCGACATCGATGAGAAAAGCCTCGCGGAGATCGGCCACTGGCCCTGGGGCCGCAACCGTCTCGGCGCGCTGGTCGACGAGCTCTACGTCCGGCAACAGGTGGCGCTGCTTGGCTTCGACGTGGTTTTTGCCGAAGCGGACGAAAGTTCCGGGCTCAAGCAGCTGCGGCAACTGGCGCAGACCGAACTGCGGGACCAGCCGGGGTTCGCTGAGAAGGTCAGCCAGCTGCAGCCGTCTCTCGATTACGACGCGATCTTTGCCAATTCCCTGCAACAGCGGCGGGTGGTGCTGGGCTACTACCTCACCAGTGAAAGGGAGGGCCTGACGTCCGGCGTGTTGCCGACGCCGGTCATGGAGAAGGAGCACCTGCGGGGGCGGCCGATCCGTTTCACCAGCTGGTCAGGTTACGGCTCGAACATTCCCCAACTCGCCAAAGCCGCGCCGATGGCCGGTTACTTCAACTCGATCACGGATCCAGACGGCGTGGTCCGGTCGATTCCCCTCATCGCCGAATACAAGGGCAAGTATTACGAATCCCTGTCACTGGCGATGTTCCGGATGCTCAACGGGCAGCCCTCGGTGGAGCCGGGCTTCCCGCGGGACCGTTTCCTGTCGCGCAGCTACCAGGGCCTCGACAGCATCCTGTTGCGACAGGGCGAGAAAACCCTGTCCATCCCGGTGGACGACCGGATCGCAACGCTGGTGCCGTTTCGAGGGCCCGGGGGCGCCGGCGCCGGGTCTTTCAAGTACGTCTCGGCAGCCGACCTGCTATCCAGGAAGGTTCCGCCGCAGCAGCTGAAGGGAAAAATCGTTCTGCTTGGCACGACCGCTCCCGGCTTGCAGGATCTTCGGGTCACACCGGTGGGCGAAGCCTACGCGGGCGTGGAGGTTCATGCCAATGTCCTGTCCGGACTGCTGGACGAGAAGATTTTCTTCAAGCCCGACTACGCCATCGGGTATGAG
>JANXVP010000246.1 GCA_025351615.1 Ramlibacter sp.
CGGGCGGATGTTCCTCTCGCAACCGCTGCGCCTGGGCGGCGCTCAGCTGGCGGACAGGGGGCTCATCGTGCGCGTCAGGCAGCGGGGCGATTGTTTTCATGGTCTCTCGCCCAGTTGAAGCGGCCTGAATTGACACAAAGCCACTGATTATAAGTAAAAACCCGGTGGGCCTGCCGCGACCTGAGCGTCGCAGTCAGGCAATCCAAGTGAAAAGTGTTTTGCCTGCAACGCACAATGCGCAGTCGCCATCTTGCGGACCGCCCATGCATCAAGCCCTCGTGTTTTTTCACCTCGCGCAAGGCGGCCGCTACGCCGGACAGATCATGCTATCCGTCAAAATCAAGCTTGCCCTGGGCTGGCTCGCGATCGCCACTGTGATGCTCTGGCGCTGACTTCTTTCTTTCACAATCAGGCATGACCGACACCTCCCTGCCCCTGCTTCCGTGCTATCTGAACGGCGAGTTTTCCACCTTGCGCGACGCCAAGGTCAGCGTGCTCGACCGCGGCTTTATCTTCGGCGACGGCGTTTACGAAGTGGTGCCCGCATACGCCGGGCGGCCGTTCCGATTCGACGCGCACATGGCGCGGCTCGACCGCAGCCTGGCGGAACTGCGCATCGACAACCCGATGGGGCACGCGCAATGGCGCGCCCTGGTGCTGCAGCTGATCGCGGCTTACGCCAAGGCGATGGGAAAGCCGCCCGAGGGCACCGACCAGATGGTCTACATCCAGGTCACCCGCGGGATTGCGATGCGCGACCACGTCATGCCGCCAGGCCTGAAGCCGACCGTGTTCGTCACCAGCAACCGCATGTTCATCTACCCTGAGCAGGACCGCGCCCAGGGCGTGGCGTGCGTGACGGCTGACGACTTCCGCTGGCAGAAGGCCCACGTCAAGAGCACCAGCCTGGCCGGCGCGGTGTTGGCCCGCCAGCTCAGCGCCGACGTCGGCGCGATCGAGACCGTGATGTTTCGCGACGGCTTTCTGAGTGAAGCGGCAGCCTCCAACGTCTGGGTGGTCAAGGGCGGCAAGCTGATCGGCACGCCCAGGGACAACCTGGTGCTGGAAGGCATCCGCTACGGCTTGTTCGAGACCCTTTGCCGCGAGACCGCCATCCCCTTCGAGCTGCGCCGCATCTCCCGCGATGAGGTGTTCGACGCCGATGAGCTCCTGCTGTCGTCGGCGACCAAGGAAGTGCTGCCGGTCACGCGGCTGGACGGCGAGCCCATTGGAACCGGTCGTCCCGGCCCCATCTACGAGCGTCTGTACGCCGGTTACCAGCGTGCCAAGCAGGCCTGAAACAATGACAACCACCCCATCGCCCAGTCCCGATCCCGGCGCTCCGCCGGACGCCCGCCGTGATTCGCTGATCGAGTACCCATCCCAGTTCCCGATCAAGGTGATGGGCGACAACGCGGACGGCTTCGTCCATGCGATCACCGCGATCGCCAGGCAGTTTGATCCCGGCTTCGATGCCTCGACCATCGAACTGCGCGACAGCAAGGCCGGCAAGTATCTCGGCATCACGATCACCGTCACGGCCACCAGCCGCGAGCAGCTCGACGAGCTTTACCGCACCTTGTCCACGCACCCGATGGTCAAAGTCGTGCTCTGAGCCATGACGGCCTCCATGTGATGCGCACGCGTGACCTCGGCCGGGTCGCTTACCTGCCGACCTGGAAGGCAATGCGGGAATTCACCGCCGCCCGCGACGCATCCACGCCGGACGAACTCTGGCTGTGCGAGCACGAGCGGGTGTTTACCCAGGGGGTCGCCGGCAAACCGGACCATGTGCTGGACGCGGGAGACATTCCGGTGCTGCAGACCGACCGCGGCGGCCAGGTGACCTACCACGGGCCGGGCCAGGTCGTCGCCTATCCGCTGGTGGACCTGCGCCGCCGGGGCAGCTACGTCAAGGAATATGTCTATGCGGTGGAAGACGCGGTGCTGCGTGCGCTGGCTCATTTTGGAGTGACCGGCCACCGGGTGCCAGGTGCGCCCGGAATCTATGTAAGGCTGGACGACCCGTTCGGGCATGCGCGCCTGCCTTGCGCTGTC
>JANXVP010000299.1 GCA_025351615.1 Ramlibacter sp.
GGGGTCGAATTTCTGCACCCGTGAGTTGAGCGTGTCGGCGACATAGACATTGCCCTGCGGGTCCAGCGTCACATAGGTGGGAAACAGGAATTGCCCCGGGTCCGACCCTTTACCCTTGCCGAGGTCGCCGGTCAGCTTGCCCTGGAGATCGAAAATCTTGACGGTGTGCAGGGTGCTCTTGCTGTGGGAGGTGTCGGACAGGTAGATTTTCCCGCGCAGCCTGTCGATCGCGATGCCGGTCGGACGCGAGATCGAGGGGTCGGTGATGAAGCGGATTTCTTTTCCCTCCGGGCTGAAGACCTGGATGCCTTTCTTGTCCGACTCGACCACGTAAACATTTTCGGCCGCGTCCAGAGCAACCCCCGAGGGCCTTTCGAGCTGCTTCTCCTTGTTGACCTTGGAGAATGTCTTCTTGCCGAAGTCGAACTTGTAGACCGCGAGTTGCACGAAATCCGAAACATAAACGCGCTGGCCATCATCGGAGACGGCGATCCCGGAAGGTTCGGTCAGGCGATTTTCCGGCCCTCTCTTGCCGGTCAGGAACTGCGTCAGGTCGGCTTTGAAGGTGTCGTCGCTGGTCATGTCCTTTTCGCCGAACAGCGAACGGACGAACTCGATGCGGGTGGGCAGCGGTGGTCCTGGCCAGACCAGCTTCACTGCGGGCTCGTCCACTTTGGTGGCGCAAGCTGCCAGTAGCAGCGCTGCACCGACGAGGGCGGTGAGTCGACGGGCCACGCGCAGGGCGGCGTTGATGGATGATTGATCGGCCATGGGATTCTCTCTTTCAGATGAACGCAGCTTTTCAGGCTTCATTCATGCTGCCTCCGCCCCAGGGACAGTCAGTTGATGTAGATCAACGGACCCGCTGAGCGGGCTGACTATTTCGTCAGGATCCACACCACCAGATCGTGCAGATCGGCATCGGCAATCTTGGTCGGCGGATTGGCCGGCATTGGAATCGGGCCATAGATGCCTTTGCTGCCGTTGCGCACTGCGTGCTCCAGCGCATCCTGTTCGCCCTTGCGTTTTGCCGCGACGTCCTTGTAGGCCGGGCCGACGATTTTTTTGTCGATGCTGTGGCAGACCGAGCAGCCGCTTGTTTTCATCATTGCCGCTGCGCTGGTGTCGTCGAGCGCAGCAGCGGAAGCGGAAGCGGAAAAAAGCGCCAGCAGGGCCGCGGCACCGAGAGTGGTAAATAATTTCACTTGGATCTTTCTATGAGGTAGAGCGAGGGGTGCGAAAACTGAAAAAGCCGGTCGATGAGCTCAAACGCCCACCGACCGGTCATGCTTCTAATTTACTTTTTGTGGCACTGAAGGCAGATGTAGCCATCAGCCTGGGTGCCGCCGGTGAGCTTGCCACGCAGGAAGTAGTCGTCCTTGGCAGCCTTGTTGTGCGGGTCATGGCAGGAAGAGCATTCGATACCGCTCTTGCCAGGTGTGGCCTTGCCGACAATCGCTCCGCCGCCGATGTCGGAGTACAGGCGAATGTTGTTCGCTGTCGGATCGGTCTGGAAGTCGTTGGTCGCCAGCTGGGCGCCGCTGGTGCTGCCGTTATAGACATTGGGCGCGCCATTGAGCGGGTAAGGAATCGCAACCGGGTGGTTGCCGCTCAAATTGCCGCCTGAGCCAACCTGCTTCGAATCGGAGCCACTTCCGACTTTACCGGTCTGGGTAGCACCGCCGCCGATCTTGAACAAACTTATGGCGTTGGCGCCGTTGTGGGACGCTTCAGAAAACCAGCCCACGTCACCAATCGCGACCGAGCCATCGTGACAGCTCAGGCACTTCGCCGACGGGCCGTTGTAGGCATTGCCGGTGAAGCCAGGCAGAGCCGTACCGGAAGTCGTGGCCGCCACGTCCCACTGGAACGTATTGCTCGACAGCGTATGGTTCCACAACAGCAGCGAGGACTTGGCCTTGTGTGGCGTGTGGCAGAAGGTGCACAAGCCGGCGCCATTCGCAACTCCGCTGCTGCCGGTGCCGGACTGGAAGTCGTGAGACGTGCCGTAAAGGCCTGTGCCGAAACCAGCGGCTGCCATGGCAGCAGTTGGGTCTCCGCTCGGGCCACCGGGGCCGCCGATGATTCCCTGGCCCAGGGGAATGGTGGTGGGGAGCAGGTCGGTCGGTTGAGCCGTAGGAGCGATCGGAGTTCCGACAACTCCAGGTGACGCATTGATACCTGCGCCGCCGTTGACTGCTGGCAATACCGCAACAGGGGTGACACCCAAGGGGTTGATTGGTGAACCAGTTCCATTGTTTTGAATCTGCACCTGCCCCCATGCAGCGGAGGCAAGGGTCATGCTTGCAATAGCGAGCACCCTGGCCGATTTGTTCCATCTCATAATATTCTCCAGTTTGATTTGAAAAATTGCCTTGTCACGGTGAAGCTGTTGCATTCTTCGTGCCAGCCATTTCCAGGCCTTCCGGCGCCGGTCCCAGCCGCTCAGGGCGCGTGCCACGGCTGCTCGAACCAACTTCTCTCAGCCCCTGTTCGCAGCAGCGGACGCACACCCGGCAACGCCTGAAAGAGCGATCGATCGCTGTCTGCCCGATCGCGGCTGACGGGGGTCAGGCGCCCGGCAAGAACCGGCGCGGCGGCGCGGACTGCTGTCGCAAGCCGGAGAATTTGCGGCCGGGGTTTCGCGTTTGCGCGAATAGAGCATCGATCCGCTTGCAGGCCGGCGGCAATGGCGCAAGCGTCAAATCCGGACGGCGATGATCTAGATCAAACACAGCGTCACCCGGCATGGCCTACTTGCAAGGCAGGTCAGGTCAAGGCACTTGATCCGGAAAACCAAACACTTGTCTGGAAATTTGTGGAACCGTCTCTCACGATCATCATCTGGACGCTCACCGCGCTGGTGACGACGGGCACGCTCTGGTTCGTGTTGAGTCGCCGTACCAAGGTCTTCGCGCCTGCGAAGAAACTGGAATTGCTCGGCGTTCTCAAACAGCAGCTTGCCGAACTCGACGCCGGGCTGGCCAACCGCACATTGGCGCCCGAACAATATGACCAGAGCCGGATGGAACTGGAAAGAAGGCTGCTCAGCGAAGCCGGGACCGCGACATACGCGCCGGCTGCGAGCAGCGCCAGCCGGCTCATCCCGCCCGTGACGATCGCCCTGCTCGTCATCCTGACCGTGACGGGCTGGTACTTCCTGGCCGGCAAGCCTTGGCTGACCAGGACGCCCATGACGACGCCAGAGAGTGCGATTGCCGCGCATCCGAAAAACATGCAAGAGATGCACGACCGGATCGCACGCCTCGCCGCCAACCCCAAGGATGCCGATGGCTGGGCCGTGCTGGGACGCGCATACAGCGCACAGCTGCGCTTTGGAGAGAGCGCTGAAGCCTTCGCCAAAGCGGAAGCGCTGCAACCCGGCAATGCCGAATTGCTGGCCGATTACGCCGACGCACTGGCGATGGCACAGGGCAGGATATTTGCCGGCAAACCTTCCGAATTGGTCCAGCGCGCACTGCAAGCGGACCCGAACAACCTGAAAGCCCTGTCGTTGGCGGGCAGCGTGGCTTTCGACGCCGGTGCATACGGACCGGCGATCGGATTCTGGCAGCAGTTGCTGCAGCAGGTGGCGCCGGCGTCGGAGATGGCCAGCACGGCCAAGGCGAACATTGCAGAAGCCCAACAGCGCGCCGGGCGCGACGTGGTCGCGGCTCGCGCAGGCAAGAGCGCGTCAGCGCCTTCGACGCGGGAGCCGGTACCCGCTCATGCCTTGGCGACGATCACGGGAAGGGTGCGCTTGATTGCCGAGTTGTCGGCCAAAGCCTCGCCGACCGACACCGTCTTCGTTTTTGCGCGCGCGACCGATGGCGCGACAATGCCGCTCGCCCTGCTCAAGCGCCAGGTGAAGGATCTGCCGATGGACTTCATGCTCGACGACACGATGGCGCTCAGTCCTGAGGCGAAATTATCCAAGTTCAAGCTGGTGGACGTCGGAGCCCGAATTTCGAAATCGGGGAGCGTCACGACCCAGCGCGGGGATTTGGTGTCTCCCATGGTTCGCACCCTGGTAGGAGGCCCTGATGTCCAGGTCCCGATCCAGGGTTTGGTGCGCTGATCCGATGGTGCAGCGCGAACGAGAAGCGCTTGCCTGCCTGCGGAAGCAATCGTGATGCTCCTGGCAAACCCCGTCGTCACAGCCGAACCGATCCTGCCGAAGCAGGCGCGTTACCGTTTTACTCTGCGCACCCAGGGCTTCATTTTGTTGGGCTTTGGCATCGCGCTCGTCTTGCTCTACGGTGCTTTTCTTGAGACGCAGCGCGCCAGGCTGGAGAGCCACTACCTGGCGGTCGAGCAACAGCAAAATCTGGAAGAGGACCTGGTCCGGATTGGAAATGTATTGTTTCGCGTCGACCGCGAGATCGACGAGGCACTCATGCTGTCTGACCCGGCGGCGGCAGTGCCCCTGATTTCGAAGTCCTTCGTCGCACTCGCACCGTTGGCGGCCGTGAATCTTTATCCGGCGCTTGAGGCGCCATTGAATCGAATGAAAGCGGCCATCGATTCCCTGCAAGAAGGCGACGTGCGAGCCAATCTGCTCAACCTCGGGCGGGAGATGCACAAGACGGCCGCCCAGTTGGACCATGTCATCGTGTACGTTGCGGAACACCGGAACAAGCTATCGGCCGAGCACCTGCGCATCTTTGATTCGGTCACGCTCACTTCCACCATCGTCAGCATCCTTGCGCTGGGTGGCTTCGGCTCTTTCATGGTCCATTTTTTCAGGCGTCTGACAGTTTCCATTCACATCCTGCGCGCGCGCGCTCGAGAGATTCAGGCTGGATTGTACCTAGCGCCACTCACCCTCGACAGGGGCGTCGAGATGGGCGAACTGATGGATGCGATGAACAAAATGGCGGCAACCCTGCAGCAGCGAGACAAGGATCTCGCGATCAGTCGCCAGCAATATTTTCACGAAGAAAAAATGAGGGCAGTCAAATCCCTCGCCGCCGGAGTGGCGCACGAGATCGGCAATCCGCTTGAAACAATTTCACTTGTGGCACAGGCGATCGCCGAAGCCAAGGAAAAATCCTGCGCGAGCAAAGGTGCGAACTGCAACCCGCAACTGATTCTTGACCAGACCCGCAGAATCGGAAAAATCAATCGTGAAATATCAAACTTTACTGCGCCGAGCACGCCCGACCTGGCGCCGCAAAATCTCAACGAACTGATCCGCGGAATCAGCAATTTCATCCGGTATGACCGACGCTATCGCCTGATCGAACTGGTGCTGGAGCTCGACCCTGGAATCCCGTTCGTTCGCCTGGTTGCCGACCAGTTTACGCAAGTCATGCTGAATTTACTGATCAATGCAGCCGACGCGTGCGAGGACTGTGGAAAAGGCCATGCCGCAGTGGTCATCCGCACCGAACGCGTCGCTGCAGGTGTGGGCCTGCGTGTCATCGATAGCGGTTGTGGCATGAACCGGGAGACCATGGACCACGCATTCGACGCGTTTTATACGACCAAATCGCCCGATCGCGGCAGTGGCTTGGGACTGGCTGTCTCCAAGTCGATCATCGAATCCTGTGGTGGAACGATGCGCTTGATTTCGCAAGAGCACGCTGGTACCACCGTAGAGATATTTCTGCCGCCCGGTTTGCTTGTCGCGGACTCCATTCATGCCTAAATTCAAAGTTCTCGTGGTGGATGATGAATTGGCATTTTGCCAGCTTCTTTCGCAAGTGATTCGCGACGCTGGCTACGACGTCAGCACAGCAGTCAACGGCAGCGACGCCATGCGGATACTCGCTTCTGGCGAGATCGACGTGGTCCTTTGCGATATTTGCCTGCCCGACACGGACGGGATCAAGTTATTGTCCCAGGTGCGCGCCGCCGGCATTGGTGCGATTTTCATCATGTGCACTTCCTTCGCGTCGGTGGATACGGCGGTGAAGGCTCTGAAGGCCGGCGCCGCGGACTACATCGTGAAGCCGGTCAGCAATGACGAGATCATTCACAGGCTGCGGCAAATCGAAGGCGTGCACAACCTGCGGGCCGAAAACCGGGCCCTGCGCGAAATCGTCAGTGGACGGGACGACGACAGCTATGGCTTTATCAGCCCAGCCATGCTGGAAGTAGAGCGCCTCATCGACAAGGTCGCGGCCACCGACAGCATTGTGCTCATCACTGGCGAAACCGGAACCGGAAAAGGTGTCATCGCGCGTTTGATCCACCGGCGAAATGCGCTCAGGGATGGGCCATTCATTCCGGTCAATTGCAGTGCGATTCCCCAGCAGCTGCTGGAAAGCGAATTCTTCGGCCACACCAAAGGGGCATTTACCGGCGCCGACAAGGCGCGTAAAGGACTTTTTCTGGCCGCCAACAGAGGCACGCTGTTCCTTGATGAGGTCGGCGAATTGCCGCTCGATCTGCAGCCAAAGCTGCTGCACGCAATCGAGGAAAAGAGGGTTCGTGCCGTCGGGAGCGAGCAAGCGCTCGATGTGGACGTAAGGATCATCGTGGCGACCAACCTCGATCTGGCCGAGCAGGTCAAGCAAGGCGCATTTCGTGCAGACCTATTCTTCCGTCTGAGCATGTTTCAGATCCGCATTCCGCCGCTGCGTGAGCGGACGCAGGACATCCCAGGGATGGTGAAATTCTTTCTGAAGCGTTGCGCCAAAAAGGGAGCCAAGGAAACCGAATTCACGATCGACCCGGTTGCAGAAAACATCCTCACATCGTACCCGTGGCCGGGGAACATCCGCGAACTCGAGAACGTGATTTCCAGGGCCTGTATTATGGCCAACACCGATCGGATCACAGTTGCCGACCTGCCTCCGGAGTTGGTGGTTGATCGCAGCGGTGGGCTTGGCCGAAGCGCTTCCGACAGGCCCTTGTCGCCCGATCATGGATTGCGCGAGAAGCTGCGGCGACTCGAGGGGCAAATCATTTTTGATGCCCTGCATAGCTGTGGCGGAGATCGGAAGGCGGCCGCGGATCTGCTTGGAATACATGTTTCGAGCCTGTATCGCAAGCTGGAGGAGTGTGCAGAATTCGGTTTGCTGAGTCCCGAGACGACGGAGGCTGGCTTCTTCGCTTCCTGATCACGGGTTTGTGTGCGATTGAGTGAGCTGACTCTTCGCGAGGGTCGCCTTTTAAGGGCAGTGGCGCCCGCGAAGCCAGTTGGGTGGATCAGAAGCCTAGCGACTCGACAATCGCTACGAGGTCGGTAAAGGTGGCTTCCTCGAGCTTCCGCGCCAGCGTCGCCTTGTCCAGGCCTTCGCATTCGAAACGGGTCAGTCCTACCTCGAAGGGAAGTTCGCGGATTTCCAGAGGAGACATGAATCCGATGTCGCAGAGGTGTGCGATGCACAGGCGTTCCGGCCCGG
>JANXVP010000314.1 GCA_025351615.1 Ramlibacter sp.
GCCTTGTGGTTGTCAGAGGGATGGCTCACCCGACGCCTGCCCGCTGGCGCCCAAGAAGAGCAGTACGAGCTTACAACTGATGCGGTCACCGCCATTCGCTTCCTGCAAGGCGTCCTGCAGCCTCGAGCCATGGCCACGGAAAGTCGGCTGGCGATTGTCATGCAGCAGCTCGCCAAGCTGTCTGAAGACACCAACCCTGACCCCAGCAGCCGTCGGACCGCTTTGCTGGCTGAGCGTGCGCGAATCGACCGAGAGCTTGATCAGGTAGGGCGCGGTATCGTCGAGACGCTACCTGCGGAGCGTGCGCTGGAACGCGCCCGGGACATCATCGGCCTGGCCGATGAGCTGGTGGCGGACTTCCGGCGCGTACGGGAAGATTTCGACCAGCTCAACCGGCAGTTGCGTGCGGACCTTCTGAACAATGATGGTAGTCGTGGGCAGGTTCTGGAACAGCTTTTTGCGGGTATGGACCTCATAGGCGAGACGCCAGCTGGCAAGACTTTTTACGCTTTTTGGCGATTACTGACGAATATCGAGCAGGCCACCATCTTCTCCGAGTCGCTCACCGAAGTGGTCACGCGCGACTTTGCTACCGAACTGTCTGCCGGCGAAAAGAGATTCCTTCGCAACCTGACAAATCGGTTACTCGATGAGGGGGGCAATGTGCACGAGGTACTCCAGACGTTCTCACGTAGCTTACGTAATTTTGTCCAAAGTCGGGAGTATCAGGAGCAGCGCCGTTTCAGCATCGTTCTGCGAGAGTCCCAGCGTTACGGTTTGGCCATCAAGGAACATATTCGCCCCAATCAAGATGTTGGCTTCTCCTTGTGGCTGCCGAGCGCTCAGCTGCGCTCGGCCGCGCAATGGCGTATCTACGATCCGGCGGACCGCGCCGCCTTTGGCGGGATGGAAGACGCTCCCGAATCGAGCATGAGCCTGCAAGACATTGCGAGCATGGTGCGCAACTCCGAGATCGACTTCGGCGTTTTACGTCGAAACATCTACGAGCGCCTGCAGCAGTCCCCAGTGGTAGGCATCGAGGAGTTACTGCGTGTTTACCCCGCCACTCAAGGTCTGGGCTCAGTCGTCGGCTACATCCACCTAGCCCTGCGCCACGGACAGGTCACTCCCACCACTGCGCAAGTGAGTTGGACGGGCATGGATGAGGTTGCACGCAGTGCGGTCGTCCCGGCCGTGTATTTCCTGAAGGAAAAAGAACGTGAATTCGCCTGTTGACACAGATTTAGATGACCCCGACTACAGCGCCGAGGGCCAGGACGATACCGCTCTGGAAAACGAGGCACGTTTTGCGGGCGATACGGGCACGCTTCCGGTACTGGCGCGCCGTGTGCTGGTTCGCCTGTTGCAAGGACCTTCCCTGGACGCGCGCCGGCACGAGAAGCTCTGGGCAATATTTAAGCGGTATGAGAAAGACCTCAAGTCCCGCCTGCACGACATCTTCCTGGAGTTGGTTGTGGACAACGAAACCAAGGTGGCGTTTACGCGCCAGGTGGTTTCCGATGAGGTAGAGGTTCCAATCCTGCTGCGCAAGCAAAGCTTGAGCTTCCTCGAGTCTGTGTTGCTTCTTTTCCTGCGCCAGAAGTTCACCCATTCCGATGCGCAGGCAGAGCGCGCAGTCGTCGACCAGTTGGAGATGACCGAGTACCTGAAAGCCTATGAGCGTAGCGACAACGTTGACATGTCCCGCTTTGGCCGCCAGATGGAAGGCGTCATCGAAAAGGCCAAGAAGCTAGGCGTACTTTTGAAGCTGCCTGGAGCCGAAGACCGTTTTGAAATCTCGGCCAGCTTGAGACTGCTGTTTCCGGTGGAGGAAATCCATGCCCTCACCGAAGCCTATCGGCGACACCTGCCGGCCGATATCGTTCCTGTGCCGGAGGAAACCCTTTGATCAACGTTACTACTGATGCAGGAAAGCTGCCTCCCTTCGCTACGCTCCGAGCCGCAATGGCGCTTCAGCCCGGACGGGAATTGCAGTTTCAGCTTCGAGGCGTTCAGACCTATAACTGGGGGACGTTTGACAAACTGCGTGAAATCCAAATCGCGCAGCAAGGCCATCTGATTCTTGGACCATCAGGCTCAGGTAAATCGACTCTTCTGGATGG
>JANXVP010000342.1 GCA_025351615.1 Ramlibacter sp.
AGGAAGTGCGGCTTGTCAGCGACCACCAGCAGTTCGTCTTCGAACAGCACGCAAGCCTGCGCCGCATTGGGAACTTCATCGGGAACAGTGCGGTAATAAGACAGACTGCCATGCGCACCATAAGGTTGCTCCGGCGCGACAGGGCAGCCCGCACGGTCGACGACATTGCCGGCCGCCATTCGCGCGCGCCACTCGGCCGCGCAGATCGCGGGGAACCGTTCCACCAGGAAGTCCAGCATGCAGTTCCAGGGACCTGCAGGCAGCGACACCTTGCTGGGACCGACGCCGTCGCGTGTGGGCAGCATGGCTAGGTGACCGGCCTGTCGGCCGGGTCCCGGGTTGCCTGCGCCAGCCGCCGGCCCCGCGCCAGCCGCCAGGCACCGTCCGCCTCCCGCTCGTAAACATCCTCCAGCGTGCTGGCGGTTTCCTGCAGGCGGGTGTCCAGGGCCACGCGGTTGTCGAACACGAAGCATTCGCCGTGCCAGTCCCGCTGCGCATCGGGCATCTGCTGGAAGTAGTTGAGGATGCCGCCTTCGAGCTGGTAGACGGGCAGGTCCATGTCGAGCATCCAGGCGCTGGTTTTTTCGCAGCGGATGCCGCCCGTGCAGTACATCGCGACACGCTTGCCCTGGGCCTTCCACTGCGCGGCGTGGGCCCGCACGTAGGCCGGAAAGTCGCGGAAGTTGGTCACGCCAGGGTCGACGGCGCCTTCGAAATGGCCGAGGCGGTATTCGAAGCTGTTGCGGTTGTCCAGCAGCACCAGGTCCGGGTCCCTGATCAGTTCGCGCCACGCCTGCGGGCTGACGGTGATGCCGGTCCGGCGCCCATCCACGCCCTCGATGCCGAGCGGGACGATCTCCTGCTTGACGTGCACCTTCATCTTGCCGAAGGGGCGGGTGGTGCATGCGCTGCGCTTGAAGGCCATGCCGTCGAAGGCCGGATCCTGCAGCAGAGCCTGTTCGATCCGGTCCACAGCTTCGGGCGACCCCGCCAGCATGCCGTTGATACCTTCGGTCGCGACCAGGATGCTGCCTGTGAGTCCATCGACCAGCTCGCGCAAACGGGCGGCCACTTCTTCAGGCTGCGCCAGCCGCGTGAATTTGTAGAACGAGGTGTGGAGCAGGGCGCAGGGCGGGCGGAAAGGCGACGACATTGCGCCATTTTCCCATGCGGGAACGAAGACGCGGCTCCGCCCTGGTATTGGCGTGTGCGGGCGCCCGTTGCCGTAGCAATTGATGCTGGCGCGTGAGGGTGCGGCTGGCGGGCCCCACCGGACAGCAGGGCTCACATTTAACGAGACGTTCCACGCCAGGAGTCGCGCACCGTAGTGTGTTCTAGCTGTCCCGAATATTCCAGCGCCCTACCATCCGTGCGATTCGACCTCACCACGCTAAAGCTCTTTGTCAGCGTGATCGAGCACGGCAGCATCGCAAGAGCCGCAAAGCGCGAGCACATCGTCGCTTCGGCGGCAAGCAAACGCATCGCAGAGCTGGAGGCTGGACTCGGAGTCGCGCTACTCGTCCGCCAGCACGCCGGAGTCGTCCCGACCGCCGCCGGAGAAGCGCTCGCCCGCCATGCGCGCGAGGTCATCAAGACGCTCGACCGAATACCCGGTGCCCTGACCACGCTTGCCGCGGATGATCAGCCTGATATCCGGATATTGGCGAATCAGACCGGCGTTGTCGTCGTGGCTGCGGCCCTCGCGACCTACATCGCGCGGCGCCCCGGGGCAAGGATACGGCTCGAAGAAGGCCAGAGCCTGCCGATCATCGAAAGTGTCGCGGGAGGGAGCGCCGACATTGGCATCATCGGGCATTTTCAGCCCACGGACCGCCTGCACGTCGTCCCCTATCGCAGAATTCCTCTCATGCTGGTCGTGCCGGCGTCGCATCCGCTTGCTGGCCGCGGAGCGCTTTCGTTCGCAGAAGCGCTGGAATTTGATCTCATCACGCTAGTCCAAGGCACCGCGCTCCGCGGCTGGGCACTCGCTGCCGCCGCCCGCATGCCGTGCGAGCCGAAGTTCACCATGCAGGTGCAGAGTTACGAGGTGATGCGCGCTATGGTGCAGGCGAGTCTCGGGATCGCGGTCATGCCTGCGGCAAACATTCTTCCGTACGAGGGTCTCATGCAAGTGCGCGCCATTGCGCTCACCGACGATTGGGCGCATATGCAGCTTTACCTGGTGTGCGACCGGGCTGCGGCAGGAATTCCTGCGATCGATGAGCTCCTGACGCATCTCACCGCGGCTTGAGCCTTCGCGCTGCGCGATGGCAAGCGTTCCCAAAGATCAATTGCGATCGAAGCCCCATGAGTCCAAGCTTCGACCCAGTGCCATCAGCCAGGAGCGCAGCGATGCCAGCGAATGACGTGCAAGGCCGGCCCAAGGTCGCGTACGACGCGAAGTTCCGCGCCGACCTGGAGAAGTTCGTTTTGGTGAGCGGCTGGACGCTGCAACAGAAAGTGGCGCTGGCGTGCCGCATCCTCGATCGCGAGAGTCACGAATCCGCGCTCGCGGGTCAAGTTTCGACGCGTGGGAAAAAAGCAGGCACTTACTGGACACTGCGCTTCGGGCTTGGCTTCGACGAGGCCCGCGAGAGCAACATATTACTGATCGACAACGACTTGAAAGTCATCGCGGGCGAGGGCATGGCCAACCCCGCCAATAGATTCCATCTCTGGATCTACCGCGCTCGCCCCGAGACCAAGGCGATCGTGCACACCCATCCGCCGCACGCATCGGCGCTGTCGATGATCGCAGAGGAACTCATCGTTTCGCACATGGACACCTGTGTTCTGTACGAGAATTGCGCCTATCTGCCCGAGTGGCCGGGCGTGCCGATCGGCGACGAGGAGGGCGAAATTATCTCAGCTGCGCTGGGCGACAAGCAGGCGGTACTGCTTGCACACCACGGCCTGCTGACTGCGGCAGCGACAATCGAGGACGCTGCGGTGCTGGCGTTCTACGTGGAGCGCGCAGCGAAGCTACAACTCATGGCTCGAGCAGTGGGGCCAATCAAGCGAGTAAAGCCAGAACTCGCGCGCGAGGCCCGTGGATATCGCGGCAGTCCGAAGTACATCGCTGCGACGTTTAATTACCTCGCGCGGCGCGTGCTGCGCGAGACGCCTGATTGCCTGACATGACACCGCGAGGCAAGTCCACGTGCCATTCAAGTCGTGTCCCTTGAACCAAGCGTAATCACTTGACCAGCTGATTTCCCAACAAGGGAACGAAAATGACACGTCTTCCACTGCGCCGAGTTTTCGCGGCATTCCTCGTGCTTGCAGCCGCAACGGTGTCAGCGCAAACCTACTCCAACCGGCTCATTCGCATCGTCGTGCCGTACCCGCCGGGCGGCGG
>JANXVP010000363.1 GCA_025351615.1 Ramlibacter sp.
ACCTTGTCGTTTCGGTCGGCGGCGGCATGGCGGTGCAGGGCGCGGTCGCCAATCTCTGGCTGGACAAGACCGGTTGCCCGATCTGCGAGGGCTACGGCCTGTCGGAGACCAGCCCCTCGGCCAGCTGCAACCCGACCACCAATACCGAATTCAGCGGGACCATCGGCCTGCCCTTGCCGTCCACGTTCATGAAGCTGGTGGACGACAACGGCAACACGGTGCCTTTCGGCCAGCCGGGCGAAATCGCGATCAAGGGGCCGCAGGTGATGGCGGGCTACTGGCAGCGTCCCGACGAAACCGCGCAGGCGATGACGGCCGACGGCTACTTCAAGAGCGGCGACATCGGCACGATGGACGAGCGCGGCTACTTCAGGATCGTCGACCGCAAGAAGGACATGGTGCTGGTCAGCGGCTTCAATGTCTACCCGAACGAGGTCGAGGACGTGGTCGCCCAGCTCGACGGGGTGCTCGAATGCGCGGTGGTCGGCGTCGCCGACGAGAAGACCGGCGAAGCGGTGAAGCTGGTGATCGTGAAGAAAGATCCGGCACTCACCGAGGAAAAGGTGCGCGAGTACTGCCACGCCAACCTCACCGGCTACAAGCGGCCCAAGGTGATCGAATTCCGTACCGACCTGCCCAAGACGCCGGTCGGCAAGATTTTGCGGCGCGAGCTGCGCGACAAGCAATAGTCCAGGGACAAGACCTGGCACAGGTCTTGTTATCGTCCGTTTCTTATGCTGCGCTTCCTGCTCACGCGCCTGTCGCTCATCGTTCCGACCTTCATCGGGATGACGCTGCTGGCGTTCTTCCTGATCCGGCTGGTGCCGGGCGACCCGATCGAGACGCTGGCCGGCGAGCGCGGCATCGATGCCGCGCGCCACGCGCAGCTGCTCAAGGAATACGGGCTCGACAAGCCGATGCTGGTGCAGTACGGCACCTACATCGTTCGGGTGCTGCACGGCGACCTGGGCAAATCCCTCATCACCCAGGCCCCCGTGCTGAGCGAATTCCTGGCGCTGTTCCCGGCCACCATCGAGCTGGCCCTGTGCGCGATCGTGTTCGCGCTGGTGATCGGCATCCCGGTCGGCATCCTCGCCGCCGTCCGGCGAAACTCGGTGTTCGACCACGGCGTGATGGCCACCTCGCTGACCGGCTACTCGATGCCGATCTTCTGGTGGGGGCTGCTGCTGATCCTGCTGTTCTCGGTCCAGCTCGGGCTGACGCCGGTGTCGGGCCGCATCGCGGTCCAGTACTACATCGAACCGACCACCGGTTTCCTGCTGATCGATTCGCTGCTGACCGGCGACCAGGGCGCGTTCTGGTCCACGGTGCAGCACCTGATCCTGCCGACCATCGTGCTGGGCACCAACCCGCTGGCGGTGGTGGCCCGGATGACCCGCTCCGCGATGCTCGAAGTGCTGGGCGAAGATTACATCCGGACAGCACGCGCCAAGGGCCTGCCGCCGCTGCGCGTGGTCGGCGTCCATGCGCTGCGCAACGCGCTGATCCCGGTGGTGACGGTGATCGGCCTGCAGGTCGGCGTGCTGTTCACCGGCGCCATCCTGACCGAGACCATCTTTTCCTGGCCGGGTGTGGGCAAGTGGCTGATCGAGGCGATCGGGCGGCGCGACTACCCGATCCTGCAGGGCGGCATGCTGCTGCTCGGCGTGGTGGTGATGCTGGTCAACCTGCTGGTCGACGTCATGTACGGTGTCATCAACCCGCGCATCCGCCAGGCCCGTTGAGATGAGCGAAGTCATTCATCCTGCTGCGCTTCCGGTGGTTGCCGCGCCACCCGGTCCGCTGCGCGAATTCTGGTTGTCGTTCTCCGCCAACCGGGGCGCGGTGGTCGGTCTGTGGGTGGTGGCGGGCCTGCTGCTGGTGGCGCTGTTCGCGCCCTGGCTGGCGCCGCATCCGCCGTTCCAGACCGACATCGCCGCATTCCTGCGACCGCCGGCATGGCAGGCCGGCGGCTCGGCCGAATTCCTGCTGGGCACCGACGCCATCGGGCGCGACATCCTGTCGCGGCTGATCTACGGCTCGCGGCTGTCGCTGTCGATCGGCATCGCGGTGGTGCTGATCTCGGTGGCGGCCGGCATCGCGCTCGGGCTCGTCGCCGGCTTTGCGCGCGGCATCACCGAGATCGCGATCATGCGGCTGATGGACATCGTCCTGACATTGCCCAGCCTGCTGCTGGCGATCGTGATCGTTGCGATCCTGGGCCCCGGGCTGATGAACGCGATGCTCGCCGTCGCCATCGTGGTACTGCCGCATTACGTGCGCATCACCCGCGCTTCGGTGATCGCGGAGGTCGGCAAGGACTACGTGACGGCGGCGCGCATCAGCGGCGCGAGCACGCTGCGCCTGATGTTCAGCGAGGTGCTGCCGAACTGCGCCGCCCCCCTGATTGTGCAATCCACGCTCGGCGTGTCCACGGCCATCCTCGACGCCGCCGCGCTCGGCTTTCTGGGCCTGGGCGCCCAGCCGCCGTCACCCGAGTGGGGCACGATGCTGGCCGACGCCCGCGAGTTCGTGCTGCGTGCCTGGTGGGTCGTCACCTTCCCGGGACTCGCGATCCTGATCGCGGTGCTGGCGTTCAACATCATGGGAGACGGCCTGCGCGACGCGCTCGACCCGAAACTCAAGCGCTGAACATGGCAGCCCTGCTCGAAATCGAAGATCTCCACGTCGACTTCCCGACCCAGGGCAGCGTCATGCATGCGGTCGACGGCGTCAGCCTGACGCTGCAAGAAGGCGAAGTGCTGGGCATCGTCGGCGAATCCGGGTCCGGCAAGAGCGTCGCGATGATGGCGCTGATGGGCCTGATCGCTTTCCCGGGCAGGGTGCGGGCCAGGACCCTGCGCTTCGCCGGCCACGACCTGCTGGGTATCGCCGACAAGGAGCGCCGGCGGCTGGTGGGCAAGGACATGGCGATGATCTTCCAGGAGCCGACCACCAGCCTGAATCCCTGCTTCACCATCGGCTGGCAGCTGGTCGAAGCGTTGCGGCTGCATTCGCCGCTGGGCCAGGCCGGCGCCAGACGGCGCGCCATCGAGCTGCTGGAGCAGGTCGGCATTCCTGCCGCCCACACCCGCCTGAACGACTATCCGCACCAGATGTCGGGCGGCATGAACCAGCGCGTGATGATCGCGATGGCGATCTCCTGCAATCCGCGCCTGCTGATCGCCGACGAGCCGACCACCGCGCTCGACGTCACCATCCAGGCACAGATCCTCGACCTGCTGCGCCAGTTGCAGCAGGAGCGCGGCATGGCGCTGATGCTGATCACGCACAACATGGGCGTGGTCAGCGAGATGGCGCAGCGGGTCGCGGTGATGTACGCCGGACAGGTGGTGGAACAGCGGCCGGTGGCGCAGCTGTTTTCCGATCCGCAGCATCCCTACACCGAGGCGCTGCTGTCGGCGTTGCCCGAGCGGGGACCGACCGGTCACCGGTTGGCCACCATTCCCGGCGTCGTGCCCGGCGTGTTCGACCGGCCCGCGGGCTGCCTGTTCGCGCCACGCTGCGCCTACGCCACCGCGCATTCGCTGGCCGTGCGGCCGGAGCTGAAAGACTGGAAAGACGGCCAGGTGCGCTGTCACTATCCGCTCGGCGATCGGCAGCGGCTGGCCGCGATCGAGCGCGACCGGCCGGTCCCCGTGGAGGGAGCCGCATGACAGTCGTCGTCGAAGCCAGGAACCTGCGCCAGGTCTACCGGATCCGGCGCGGCATGTTTCGCACGCCGGCGCAGCTACAGGCGGTGGGCGGCGTGTCGTTTGCGATCGAGGCAGGCAAGACGCTGGCGGTGGTCGGCGAATCCGGCTGCGGGAAGTCGACGCTGGCGCGCATGGTGGCATTGATCGAGAAGCCGGCCGAGGGCAGCCTGGTGCTCGATGGAACCGACGCGGTCGCGACACCGGACGGTGACAAGCGAAGGCTGCGGCAAGCGGTGCAGCTGGTGTTCCAGAATCCGTACGCATCGCTCAATCCACGCAAGAAGATCAGCGCCGTGCTGGAAGACCCCCTGCGCATCAATACGGCGATGACCGCCGCGCAGCGTGCCGGGCGTTCCGCCGCCATGCTGGCGCAAGTCGGGCTGCGGCCCGAATATGCCGCGCGGTATCCGCACATGTTTTCCGGCGGCCAGCGCCAGCGTATCGCGATCGCGCGGGCGCTGATGCTCAATCCGAAGCTGCTGGTGGCGGACGAACCGGTGTCGGCGCTGGACGTCTCGATCCAGGCCCAGGTGCTGAACCTGCTGGCCGACCTGCAGGCGGAGTTCAAGCTGGCCTACCTGTTCATCTCGCACGACCTCGCGGTGGTGCGACACATCGCCCATGAGGTGCTGGTGATGTACCTCGGCCATGCCATGGAGCAGGGCCCCAAAGAAAGACTGTTCGCGCGGCCGCTGCATCCGTACACCCAGGCCCTGCTGGCTTCGACGCCGGGGGTCGGCGCGCGCAACATGCAGCGGATCGTGCTGAAGGGCGAGTTGCCGTCACCGCTCAATCCGCCCAGCGGCTGCGTGTTTTCCAGCCGCTGCCCGTACGCGGTGGAGCGCTGCCGGGCCGAGCGGCCGCTGCCCCTCCTGGTCGATGGACGGACCGTGGCCTGCCACTTCGCCGGGCAGTTTCTCGAAGCGGGTTTTCCCGCGGTTCGCGGCACGGAATTTGATCGGGTGGAGACAGGGCGCAAGGCTGATCCCGCAACATAATCCAACTCTCTGCGGCCTTCGCCGAACCCATTTTTGAAGGACATCCCATGAAACGCACTCCGTTCCGCAAGCACGTCGCGATCGCCGCGCTGGTGCTCGCCGCCGCGGCGGGCGCCAGCGCCAAGACGCTGGTGTTCTGCTCCGAAGGCAGCCCTGAAAATTTCTATCCAGGCGTCAACACCACGGGCACCTCGTTCGACGGCAACGAGCCGATCTACAACCGCATCGTCGAATTCGAGCGCGGCGGCACCAAGGTCGTGCCCGGCCTGGCCGAGCGCTGGGACATTTCGAAAGACGGGCTGGTGTACACCTTCTTCCTGCGCAAGGGCGCGAAGTGGCACAGCCAGCGCGCCTTCAAGCCGACCCGCGACTTCAACGCAGACGATGTGCTGTTCGCCTTCGACCGCCAGTGGAAGGACACTGACCCCTATTACAAGGTCACCAGCACCAACCATTCGTACTTCAACGACATGGGCATGCCCAAGCTGCTGAAGTCGGTGGACAAGCTCGACGACTACACCGTCAGGATCACGCTGAACAAGCCCGAGGCGCCCTTCCTGTCCAACCTGGCGATGCCGTACGCGGCGATCCAGTCCAAGGAATACGCGATCGCGATGCTCAAGGCCGGCACGCCCGAGAAGCTCGACCAGGAGCCGATCGGCACCGGCCCGTTCTATTTGGTGCAGTACCAGAAGGACGCCGTGATCCGCTACAAGGCGTTTCCGCAGTACTGGGGCGGCAAGGCGGAGATCGACGACCTGGTGTACGCGATCACGCCGGACGCGTCGGTGCGCTGGGCCAAGCTGCAGAAGGGCGAGTGCCACGTCATGCCGTACCCGAACCCGGCCGACCTGGAAGCGATCCGCAAGGACAGCCGCGTCACGGTGATGGAGCAGCCCGGCCTGAACGTCGGCTACCTCGCCTACAACGTGACCAGGAAGCCGTTCGACGATGTGCGCGTGCGCAAGGCCGTGAGCATGGCGATCAACAAGAAGGCGATCCTGGACGGCGTCTTCCTGGGCACCGGCGTCGCGGCCAAGAACCCGCTGCCGCCGACCATGTCGGCCTACAACACGGCGACCAAGGACGACGTCTACGATCCGGAAGGCGCGAAGAAGCTGCTGGCGCAGGCCGGCCTGGCGAACGGCTTCACCACCGACCTGTGGGCCATGCCGGTGCA
>JANXVP010000446.1 GCA_025351615.1 Ramlibacter sp.
GGCGTGTTCGTGTTTTTCGACCTGGTCATGGCCGGCCTGGCTGTGTGCCGGCTCGACGAAATCGCCGTGTCGGTGCTGGCGACCGTCATCGGCCACCGCCCCGACAAGGGCTGGACGCTGCTGGACGCCGGCTGGATGGCGATGTCGCGCGACCGCGGCACGGCGGCCCAAGCGGTGGACCAGGGCTACGGCCTGGTGTGCGACCTCGATGGCAAGCCGCTGCACGACCTGATCCTGGTCGGCGCGAACCAGGAGCACGGGATCATGGCGCATCGCTCGGACCGGGTGGAGGGCGCAGTGCATCTTCCCGTCGGCACCCAGGTGCGGATCCTGCCCAACCATGCCTGCTCCACCGCCGCCCAGTACGGGCGCTACCAGGTGCTTGGCCCCCATGGCAACGTCACCGCCAGCTGGCCGCGTTTCAGCGGCTGGTGAACCATCGAACGGAGCATCGCTTGATCGTCATTTCCGAACAGGAGGCACGCGCCCTGGTCAGCGTCGAAGACGCCATCGACGCGGTCGAGAAATCCTTCGGGGCCATGGCCCGCGGCCAGGCCCGCAACTACCCGGTGGTGCGCGAGCAGGTCGGCTTGCGCGATGCGGTGTTCGGCGTCAAGACCGGCTGCGACACGGGCGTGCCCCTGCTTGGCCTGAAGGCGGGCGGTTACTGGCCGCACAACCTGGCCCAGGGGTTGGGCAACCACCAGTCGTCGACCTTGCTGTTCGATCCCGAGACCGGCCGTGCCAGCGCCCTGGTCAGCGCCAATTACCTGACCGGCGTGCGCACCGGTGCGGCCAGTGCCATCGCCACCAAACACCTGTCGCGTCCCGATTCCAGCGTGCTGGGCATCATCGGCACCGGCGTGCAGGCGCAGTACCAGTTGCGCGCGACCCTGGCTGTGCGCCCGATCCGCAAGGTCGTCGCCTGGAATCCTTCGGCTGACAAGCTCGCGACGTTCGGCGGCCTGGTGCGTGAGCTGGGCCTGGAATTCGTGGCCGCCAGCGACTGCCGTGCGGTGGCCGCGGTCGCCGACATCCTGGTCACCGTCACGCCTTCGAAGCGGGCCCTGGTGGACAAGTCGTGGGTGCGCCCGGGCACCCACATCAGCGCCATGGGCGCCGACACCCGGGGCAAGCAGGAGCTCGATCCGCTGCTGGTCGCCGCCGCAGCGCTGTTCGTGGATGAAGCAGCGCAGGCTATCAGCATCGGCGAATGCCAGCACGCTTACGGCAACGGCCTGATCACGGGTGACAGCTTTCGCGGCAGCATCGGCGAGGTCATCGCCGGGCTGTGCGACGGCCGCCGCACGGCGCAGGAGATCACGCTCTTCGACGGCACGGGCGTGGCCTTGCAGGACCTGGTGGTGGCCGACCTGGCGGTGCGCATGGCCGCACTCAAAAAGGCCGGTAGCGTCGTCGACTACTAGCTGCGTCGCTTTTAGCCGGCGTGGTCCAGCAGGTGTTGAAAGGCGCGCACCGCCAGCTCGATATCGTCGCTGGTCGTGCTTTCCAGCGGGTTGTGGCTGATGCCGGAGTTCTGGCCCCGCACGAACAGCATCGCCTGCGGCATCACCTCGTGCAGCTTCATCGCATCGTGGCCGGCGCCGCTGGGCATTCGGTACAGCGGCACGGCCAGCGAATCGACGGCGTGTTCCCAGCGCCGCTGCCAGCCCGGGTCGCTAGGGGCGGCCGCCGCGCGCATCGTCAGTTCGGTGACGAAGCGCAGGCCACGGCGCTCGCAGATCGCCTGCAGTTCGGCCAGCACGTCGGCCACCATCGCATCGCGCTGCGGGTCGGTCGGCGCACGCAGGTCCAGCGTGAACAAGCAGCGCCCCGGAACCACGTTGGTCGAGCCGTTGGGCACCTGCAGCATGCCGATGGTGCCGACCGAAGTGCCGTCCTCGCAGGCCCGCTTTTCGACGTAGAGCGCCAGCTCCGCGACTCCCACAGCGGCGTCGGCACGCCGGTCCATCGGCGTGGTGCCCGCATGGCTGGCCATGCCGATCACTTCACATTGGTAACGCACGCCGCCGTTGATCGAGGTGACGATTCCCAGGGGCAGATCGATCTCCGACAGCACCGGACCCTGCTCGATATGGACCTCGACGAAGCCGATGTACTTCGAGGGATCGCGCCTGAGAGCCGGGATGTCGTCGGGTCGCAGCCCGGCATGCAGCATCGCTTCGCGCATGCTGGTGCCGTCGGCGTCTTTCTGTTCCAGCCACGCCGGGTTGAACTGGCCGATCAGCGAGCCGGAACCGAGAAAGGTGGCCTTGTAGCGCTGGCCTTCTTCTTCCGCGAAGCCGACGACCTCAAGATGAAACGGCAGGCGCCTGCCCTGGCGCGCGAGCTCCGCTATGCACGCCACCGGAGCGAAGATGCCCAGCCGGCCGTCGTACTTGCCGCCGTTGCGGACGGTGTCGTAATGGGAACCGGTCATGAGCGTCTTGGCGCCCGGATCGCTCGCCTCGTACACACCGACGACATTGCCTACCGCGTCGATCTTCACAGCGTCGAAGCCGCAAGTCCGCATCGTCTCGGCGATCTGCGCCGCGCAGGCGCGGTGCGCGTCGGTGAGATAGGTGACCGTCAGCTGCCCCTTTTCCGCATAACCCGGGTCGCTGTACGCCGCCAGATTCTCATGCCAGTCCCACACCATGTTGCCCAGCGTGGGCTCGACGCCGAACTTGTCGTTCAGGCGCAGTTCGACCACCCGGTGCACGTTGCGCAGTGCTTCCGCCAGCTCGAATTCTGGGTGGTGGTCCAGCCGGCGCACAAAAGTGTCGATGATCTGCCGGCGGGTCAGGCCGGTGCCGCGCGGGCCGCGCACGGCCAGGATGAATGGGAAGCCGAACTTCGCGTTGTAAGCCGCGTTGAGCTGCTGGAGCTGCTCGAATTCCGGCTGCGTGCAGTGGGTGAGGCCGGCGCTGCCCTGCTCGCCGGTCGATTCCGCCGTCAGGCTGTTGCTGACCATGGCCTTGCCCGCCAGCTCGGGGTGGGCCCGCAGCAGCGTCAGCTGCGCGTCGCGACCAGTCTCGGCCACGATGCGCGCCATCGTGTGCTTGAGGTGGGCGAGCGAACGGAACGGCCGCTTTTCCAGTGCCGCTTCGGCGATCCAGGGGGAATGCTCGTACAGGCCGGCCAGCAGCCCGCCTGCCTCTCGCGGCAGTGCCGCGTTGATCTGGTCGAGTGTCAGCGCCATGCATGGCCTTCGCAGGGATGAACTTGCTGCCAGTGCCGCGCGATGTCGATCCGCCGGCAGACCCAGACCCGGTCGTGCTTTTGCACATGGTCAAGGAAGCGCTGCAGCGCGACGATCCGGCCCGGCCGCCCGAGCAGCCGGCAATGCATGCCGACGCTCATCATTTTCGGCGCCGTGTCGCCCTCGGCATACAGCGCGTCGAAGCTGTCGCGCAGGTAGATGAAGAAGTCTTCGGCCTGCGAAAAGCCCTGCGGCAGCGAGAAGCGCATATCGTTGGCGTCGAGTGTGTACGGCACGACCAGGTGGGGCACCACAGCGCCGTCGGTCTTTTTGACCTTCATCCAGAACGGCAGGTCGTCGCCGTAGTAATCGCTGTCATAGGCGAAGCCACCGAAGTCCGCCACCAGGCGCCGGGTGTTGGGGCTGTCCCGGCCGGTGTACCAGCCCAGCGCCCTGTCGCCGGTGAGCTGCGCGATGCTCTGCATGGCTAGCCGCATGTGCTCGCGCTCCGTGGCTTCATCGAGGTCCTGGTAGCTGATCCAGCGCAGGCCATGGCACGCAATTTCGTGCCCCTGCTCGCGCAAGGCGGCCGTCAGTTCCGGATGCCGTTGCAGTGCCATCGAGACTGCGAACACGGTCAAGGGCAGGCGGCGCTTCTCGAACTCGCGCAGGATCCGCCAGACGCCGGCCCGTGACCCGTATTCGTAAATGCTTTCCATGCTCAGGTGGCGCTCGGCGAAGGCGGGCGGGTTGAACATCTCGGAAAGGAACTGCTCCGAACCGGCGTCGCGGTGCAGCATAGAATTTTCGCCACCCTCCTCGTAGTTGAGGACGAACTGGACCGCGATCCGCGCATTGCCGGGCCACTGCGCGTGCGGCGGGTGGCGGCCGTAGCCCACCATGTCGCGCGGATAGGAAGCGGTGCTGTCGTAGATCATTTGCGTCGTCGGTTCGGGGCAGTTGGGGCTCTCCCGTCGCACTGTATACACTCTTGCGGACGAAACTCATGAGGAGCTGAAGTGGGCTTGAGCACGCATGTGCTGGACACCATGCACGGAAGCCCGGCTGCCGGCATGCAGGTGGAGCTCTACCGGGTCACTGGCGCAACCGCGACGCTCGTGAAGCGGCTGGTGCTGAACACCGACGGCCGCACGCCAGGCGGTCCGCTCTATGGCGACGGCGAGCTCCAGGTGGGGACGTACCGGCTGGTCTTCGACGTCGCTGCCTATTTCCAGGCGAAGGGCGTTGCGCTGCCGCATCCCAACTTTCTGGACCGGGTGACACTCGACTTCGGCGTTGCCGATGCCGCGCAGCACTACCACGTGCCGCTGCTGGTCAGCCCCTGGAGCTATTCGACCTACCGCGGATCCTAATCCTGGCCTTCGGTCAGCGTGTCGAGCTGGAAGCGGCCACTTTTGTGCCACAACCAGGTGTCTGTCCACACCACCTTGCCCATGCGGGCCGGCGCGGGATAGGGCGCAGCGGCGCGGACGGTGCGTTCGATCTCGGCCACCACTTCGGGCGCGTGCGACGGCTTGCGCATCCAGTGCAGCGAGCGAACCAGGCCTTGCCCGTCCAGGTCCACCTGCAGGGTGCCGATTGCGTACAGCAAGGGGGGCAAGCGGCCCTTGTAGACGCGCTCCTTGTTCAGCCCATAGACGTGGCTGGCCGCATCGGCGCGGTAAGCGCGGGCCGTCGCGGCGCCTGAGGCGCGGGTCCCGGTGATGGCAGTCGCGCCGGCTGCCACCACCGCATCCGGAACGTTCGAGGGATTCGGCGCCTGGGTGGGCACGACCGGGGCGGCGACGGTCTTTTCAACGGGAGGCATCGGCGAGGACCCGCATCCGGGCAGCATCGCCGCCGCAGTGCCGGCCAGCGCCGTGCAGGCGAGGCGCCAACGCTCGAGAATTCTGGCCATGATGTCTCCTGTGCGAGTAATGCACAGCCTGAGCTTACAACGCATCGGGACGCCGACCGTTGGCGTTTACATTGTTTTAACGGGAAGGACGGACGGGTGATGGAGAGTCAATTCACGGCGGGTTTGTCGACGCAGCAGGCGGTGCTGGTCAGCGTCGCGGCGTCGCAGGGTTCGGTCCCGCGCGAGGTTGGCGCCTGGATGGGGGTGTTCCGCGACCGTTTTGTCGGCACCATTGGCGGCGGCCATCTCGAACAGCAGGCAATTGAAGAGGCGCGCAGGCGGCTGGCTGGCGGCTCCGGCGAAGCAGTGCTCCGGTTTGCGCTGGGACCAGGCCTGGGCCAGTGCTGCGGCGGCGTGGTTCATCTGCGCTTCGAAGCGGTTGCCGCGGCCGATGCGCCAGCGCTGGCCAGCCGGCTGGCGCCGCGGCGAATCCCGGTGGCGTTGTTCGGCGGCGGCCACGGCGGCCGGGCCCGGGTCGCAGCACTCGGGCCTTTGCCGTTTGCTGTGCGCTGGAT
>JANXVP010000358.1 GCA_025351615.1 Ramlibacter sp.
GGCTCAGCGCGCTGGAGCTGGTCGAACGCCAGGTGGCGCACATCCAGAAGGAGACCATGGCGCTGTTGCCGCTGCTCGACGACGTGCTCGACGATGAAACCGACCGGCAACTGGCCTTTGCTTACGCCGACACCTGAACCAAACCGAAAAGACATCCATGGTCGAAATCGCCGCCGCCCCCGCCCTCACCATCCGCGCCCTGACACAGGGCGACCTCGCGGCCGTGGTGGCCATCGACGCCGCCATCCGGGACCGTCCGCGAAGCGACTATGTCGAGCGGCGGCTGGCCGCGGCCCTGCGCGAGCCCGGTTTGCATGCCCAGTTCGCGGCCGTCGATACCGACGGCCTGGCCGGCTACATCCTGGCGCGCGTCCTGGAAGGCGAGTTCGGCCGCAGCGGTCCGGGCCTGCGACTGGAGATGGTCGGCTTGAGGGCCGATGCGCGTGGCCACGGCGGCGGTGCGCAGCTGTTTCGCGTGCTGGCCGACTGGGCGGGGCGTCACGGTATCCGTGACCTGCACACTGCCGCGACCTGGCACGATACCGCCATGCTGCGCTGGCTGGCCGCGATGGGCTTCGCGCTCGCGCCCAGCTACGTGCTGGAGGCAACGCTCGATGAGCGCACGCGCTGGCCGCAGCGCGACGAAACAGTGTCGCTGCCAAGCGGACATGGCGTCGGCGGCGAGATCGACTTCGGCGCCCCGCAGGCCAACGATGACGAACGGCTTGCGCTGGGCCACGCCGAGGTTCGGGCCATGCGGCCCAAGGACCTGCGGGAGATCGTGCGCATCGACCGCGGCATCACCGGGCGCGATCGCGGCAGTTACATCGCCGCCCGCATGGCCGAGGCAATGGACGACTCGGCGATCCGGGTGTCGCTCTGCGCGCGGCTGGAGGGCGCCATCGCCGGGTTCGTGATGGCCCGAGCCGACCTGGGGGATTTCGGGCGGACCGAGCCGGTGGCCGTGGTCGACACGATCGGCGTGGACATCGCCCACTGGAAAAACGGCATCGGACGGTCGCTGGTGGAGCAGCTGTTCGCCAACCTCGGCGAGCTGCACATCGAGCGCGTGGAAACGGTGGTCGCGTCAACCGACCCCGCGCTGCTGGGGTTCTTCCAGCGCACCGGGTTCAGGCCGTCGCAACGCCTTTCATTCCTGCGCCGCCTCGACCCGCCGGGTTGATACCGGCGCGGTTTCGGCAGATTTTTTCCTGCCGCCAACGCGCCATGCCAAGGCGGCGCCGGCGACGGTGACGGCAAACAATGCGATGGCTGCGGCATTGAACAAGGCTCCGGCGCCGCGAACCTGCAAGTCGAAGAGCCCAAACCCGAGCCGAACGATCAGCGACAGGTGCAGTGCGGCAAGAGGAACATAAAAATACCAGCCGAACCGCAGCTTCACGTGTGCGACAGCCGGCAGGATGACAGGCGCGTGCCCCATGATCATGCTGAAAATGAAGCCGAGCCCAAGCGCGTGCAGCGCCACATCGCGCACTGGCAGACCCATCGCGGTTGCCCCCCAGGCCACTGCGCCCACTGCGAGCCAGACGTAGCCCGTAAGCAGGCATAACGCCATATAGCGGCTGAGGCCGGGCATGAAGAGCGTGCGTCTGGCGATGTCGAATGCGCCCAGCCAGATCGCCAAGGAGAGCAGCCCGCCGCCGTACAACAGTCCTCCAAGCGACAGCGACACGCCCGACACCGCCGCTGCGGCCACGATCGCGGCGAGCACGGCATAGAGCCACAGCTGCGCTACCGGCCGGCGGGGCATCAGCCGTGTCATTTCAAGCCGCTCGGCTGCGATCGTCAGTACCAGGAAGGCAAACCACCAAGGCAAGACGCTCCCGCTGGCCTGTCCGGTCGCGAACAGCAGATTGCCGACCAGCCAGCAAGCCGCGCCCGCCAGCAGCAACACCGTATGCGCGGCGCGCTGACGGCCGACCACGACGAGATTGACTGCGGTGAAAGCCAGTGCGGCCGCCACTTCGAGCCAGGCGCCCGCGTCCTGCCGCCCGAGCAGCAGGCATACCCCGCCGAGGCCTGCCGCCAACGGCGCGATAAAGGCCATGCGCAACTTGACGGCGACGGCCCGTTCGATGCCCAGGACGGTCCCCAGAAAGCCGCAGATCATCAGCGCCGCGTGCGCCAGAGCCGCACGCCCGAGCCAGTCCATCTCCCCAGTGGCAGGCAGGTGCACGCCAGCGCGCAAGAGGCCGCCGCAGATTCCTGTGACCAGGCTGACCGCCACCAGCGCCAGCAGGAGCGGCGCGACGGCAGTGCGAAGCCCGGCGGACAGTCGCTTGCCCGCCGGGTCTGGGCGCGCGCGGCCGGAATTCACCATCCCATGAAGCGCTTGGCGCTCAGGCTCATCCGGTCCGGCGTCCAGGGTGGAAACCACACCAGCTCCACATGCACCAGCAAATCGGCCGGCACGGCGGCTTCCAGCTCCTTTTCGACGTCCTCAAGGATGACGTCGGCCACCGGACAGGCGGCCGAGGTCATCGTCACCAGGGCGTGGAGCATTCCTTCGGACACGGTCACGCCATAAACCAGGCCGACGTCGACGATATGCATCGCGACTTCCGGATCGACGACACGACACAGCGCGTCGATCACCGGCTGACGCAACGCCTCGGGTCCTTCGTAGGGGAAGGGCGCGGTGGCCGCTTCCGGACACCATGGTTCAGCAGTTTGGTCTGTCACGTGTTGTTGCCCGGTGAAGCCTGTGGTTCACATGGTCAGCTTCCGCCGCACGAGCCGCAACACGTTCCCTTTGCCTGGCCTGGCGCCAGCCTGGTGATCGCCACGCGCCAGGTCTCCGGTCCTTCTTCGAGATAGTCCCAGCTGAAGGCGCCGGGCATTTCCGCCTGGAATTGGTAGTACAGGGGTTTGGGATCGTGATCGTTGACCAGCTCCATGGCCTGTCCGACAGCAAGGGCGCCGAACGTGGAAAAGATCAGGGGATGCCGCTCGCGCGGCGCCAGTGGCCGCACATCGAGCTGGCGTTGGGAAGTGGCAGGCGTCATGGAAG
>JANXVP010000359.1 GCA_025351615.1 Ramlibacter sp.
GCGCCTGGCCGCGGGTGTAGACAAGAGGCTGCATGGGCCAATTGTAGGAAAGTCCGTCCACCGGCGCGCGGTCACGGCTTTTCCGGTGGCCCGGTGAGCAAGCCCGCCAGCGTGTCTGAGAGGCCATGGGAACGGCGCAGCAGTTGCAGCGGCACCGAGCGCACCACGACCCCCTGCGAAGCGGTCTCGGCCAGCGCCCGCCGCAGATCTTTCCCCAGGTAGGCGGGATCGTGGACGTCCACGTCGTGCGGTTCGCCATCGCCCAGCAGCAGCAGCCGTGGCTGCATTGCGGGGCCGACGGCCGAATGCGCGAGCACCCTGGCCGTGGCATGCCGCACCGCGCTCCCGCTGCGGGTCGAGCCGCCCGCTTGCAGCGCACAGCAGCGGGCGGCAACGGCGCTGCCTGCTGCGTTTTCATTCCAGTCCTTGAGCTTCAACAGCTCGACGCGGTGGCGGGTGCGCGACGCGAACGCGAGCACGGCGCAGCCATGGCCAGCCGCCTCGAGCGAACTGGCGCAGGCCTGCGCCACGCCCAGCAAGCGGTCCAGCAAGGGGAGACCGTCCGGGCCGGGCGCACCGCTTGAAGCGGAAGCATCGACCAGCAGCACCACCGACAACCGCACCGGCAGCGGCAGCAGCCGGCGGTAGATGCGATCGTCGGGCGTACGGCGCAGGCGCTGGTCGACCCGGGCATCGACCAGCGCGGCAGGGTGGAAGTCGTCGCCCCACGCGGCGCGTCCGCTGGCCCGCGGCGGTCCGGCCCGCACCGTCCGGAGCGCCCGTGTCAGGCATTGCTGCAGGACGCGCATCGGATGGCCCGGCCGGGTCGACGGTGCAGGTGGCGGCGTAGTTTCAAACACCTGGCTCCAGGCCGGGCGGTAGCGCGCGATGCGGTGGTCCCATTCCGGGTAGCAAACCGGCGCCGCCGCGATGGCGTGCACCTCCTGCGTATCGGACCCACGGCCACCGTCATCGATGGTCGCGGTGAGGGCCTGTTCTGAAGCCGGCAAGCTTTGATCCTCCAGCCACAGGTGGTGGTTGTCGTCGCGGTAAACCGCGTGCATGCGGTAGCTGCGCGGATTGAACGGCAGGCGCATCTGGCCGATGTCGTTACCCAGCTGCGAAGCGGCGATACGCACGTCAGCCGGCGTCCGCAACGCTAGCGTTTGGCCATCGCGGTCGAAGAACATTGCTCGTGCCCGCGCCACCCACGGATGCGGATCCTGGTGCGCAGGGTCGAGCAGGCTGCGCGCGAGTCGGGCCAGCAAGGCTTCGAAATGCATGCCGGCGGGCGCGTCGGGACCTTCATGAAAAGGCAGCCACAGCGCGCGCAACCCGGGCAGTTCCTGCAGCGCTGTCGTTTCAACGCGCGCATCCTCGAGCACGCCGAACAACGCGAGCTGCACCGGCTTCAGGCCGGCGCGCGGCTGCGGCGGGCCGCCGAAGCGCCAATGGGCAGCGGCATGCGCCGCGGCTGCTGGACCCCATCGCGAAGATCCTGACACCGCGCCCAAGCCCAAGGGCAGGTGCAGCATGCGTTGCGCGTCGGTGCACCGCGACAGGATCGGCCGGGGCGCAGCGGCATCGACCGCGGGCCCCTTGGCAGGTTCGAGCGCGACCAGGCGCGCGCCGTCCCCCCAGAGCGCATGCAGCCACGCGGACCAGCGCGCAACGGCGGCTAGCTCCCCAGCGGTGTCAGGCAAAGGACGCATGCACCAGCTCGCGCAGCACCGACGCGAGCTCCGGGTCGTCGCTGAGCGGCGCCGCGACAGCCTGCAGGCATGCAGTCCGCGCCGTCAGGCCGGCCCGCACCAGCAGGGCGGCGTGGACCAGCAAACGCGTGGAGGCCCCCTCGTCCAGGCCGTCGTCGCGCAGGCGACGGGTCCGCTGGCCCAGAGCCACCAGCCGCGCGGCCATTTCCGGCTCGACGCCGCCTTCGCGCGCGACGATCGCGGCTTTGGTCTCCGCATCCGGGTAACCGAACTCCAGCGCGGTGAAGCGCTGCCGCATCGACGGCTTGAGCGCCTTGTGCATTCCGGCGTAGTGCGGGTTGTAACTGGCGACCAACAGGAAATCCGGGTGCGCGTGCAGCAGTTCGCCGCGCCGGTCGAGCGGCAGCACGCGCCGCGTGTCGGCGAGCGGATGCACCACCACCACTGCGTCGCTGCGGGCCTCGACCAGTTCGTCGAGGTAGCAGATGGCGCCGAAGCGGGCGGCGAGCGCCAGCGGCCCGTCCTGCCAGCGCGTGCCGTCGG
>JANXVP010000536.1 GCA_025351615.1 Ramlibacter sp.
TACAGCAGGTTGATGGGCGTGATGGCCACGCCAAAGCCGATGGCCAGGTTGCTCAGGAGATCCATGATTGTTGTGTCCTCAACCGGTGATGAAGGTCGGCCAGACCTGGATCTGCAGCTTGAGCAGCAGGATGAAGGCAACGTAGCTGCCCGCGGCCAGGATGGCCGCCAGGATCAGTGTCGGGCGGGTGTGGAAGTGGCCGTCGGCCATGCTGGAGACGATGGTGAGCCCGAAGATGGCCGCGATCATGCCCATCGCCGGCAGGCCGACGGACGGCAACCCGGCCAGCAGCACGCCGAACAGCAGGTTGGCCATGATGACGAAGAACAGCGGGCGCCAGGCCCATTTGCCGATCTTCTCGCCACCCTCGACTTCGACCACCAGCGAGGTGAACAGCACCACCGCCCCGATCACCGCCAGCACGATGCCCAGCATCAGCGGAAAGTAACCCGGTCCCATCCGCGCGCCTTCGCCCACGTTGTAGGTGGTCGCGCCCCAGGCGAATGCCACCCCCACCACCACGAACATCAGCCCGGAAAAGAAGTCCTTCTGACTTTTGATGTGCACGCCTGTCTCCTCGAAAATAGGATTCGAAGCGCCGATTGTGGCCGCAAGCAGGCGTCCCGTCGTTGTGGGTTTCACCTACGCGGCGTCCGGCCCGAACCCGCCTGTTCAGTCGAGCGAGGGGGTGGCGGTGAGCACTTCGTCGAGCGTGGTCAGGCCTTCGGCGACCCGCAGCGCTCCCGCCAGCCGCAAAGGCCGCATGCCGTCGGCGATCGCCTGCCGGCGCAGGATGTCGATGCTCGGCCCCTGCGTCACCTTCTCCTTGAAGGCCTCGGAGACGGTGAGCAGCTCGTACAGGCCGGTGCGGCCCAGGAAACCGGTCATCCGGCAGTCGACGCAACCGACGGGCTTCAGCGGCCGGTAGCTGCCGCTGATCTTCCAGGGCTTGATGACCTCATCGATCGCCGCCCGGGAATTGCTGGTGTCGGGCTCCCGGCAGAGTTTGCACAGCGTGCGCACCAGCCGCTGCGCCAGCACGCCGAGCATGGTCGCGTTGATGAGGTAGGACGGCACGCCCAGCTCCATCATCCGGGTGATCGCCGACGGCGCGTCGTTGGTGTGCAGGGTCGAGAACACCAGATGGCCGGTCAGCGCCGCCTGCACCGCCATCTCGGCGGTCTGCAGGTCGCGGATTTCGCCGACCATGATGATGTCCGGGTCCTGCCGCATCAGCGCCCGCAGGCCGTCGGCGAAATTGAAATCGAGCTGCGGCTGGACCTGGGTCTGGTTGAACGAGGGCTCGATCATTTCGATCGGGTCTTCCACCGTGCTGACGTTGACTTCTTCGGTGGCGACGCGCTTGAGCGTCGAGTACAGCGTCGTGGTCTTGCCGGAGCCGGTCGGCCCGGTCACCAGGATGATGCCGTGCGGGCGCTTGACCAGCGCTTCCCAGCGCAGCGCGTCGTGGGGAGCGAAGCCGAGCGCGTCGAGATCTTTCACGGCGGTGTCGGGATCGAAAATCCGCATCACCATCTTTTCGCCGAACGCCGTGGGCAGCGTCGACAGCCGCATCTCGATCTCGTCGCCGCGCGGATTGCGGGTCTTGATGCGGCCGTCCTGGGGCCGCCGCTTTTCGACCACGTCCATCCGGCCCAGCAGCTTGATGCGCGCCGTCATGGCGGTCAGCACCGTCATCGGCATCTGGTAGACCGGGTGCAGCAGGCCGTCGATCCGGAACCGGATCACGCCCTGCTCGCGCCGCGGCTCCAGGTGGATGTCGCTGGCCCGCTGGTCGAACGCGTACTGCCACAGCCAGTCGACCACCTGCACCACGCCCTGGTCGTTGGCATCGAGCTGCTTGTTGCTCTTGCCCAGCTCGACCAGCTGCTCGAAGCTGGCCGCGCCGGAATTGCCGCCGGCCTTGACGGCGGCGCGGACGGACTTGGCGAGCGCGAAGAACTCGGCGGTGTAACGGTGGATGTCCTGCGGATTGGCGACCACCCGCCGCACGCTGCGGCGCGACTGGCGCTCGACCTCGTCGACCCAGTCGGTGATGAAGGGTTCGGCCGTCGCCACCACCACTTCGCGCGGCAGCACCTGCACCGGTAGCACGCGATGCCGCTCGGCATACCCGGCGCTCATCGTGTCCGCGACCTTGCCGACGTCCACCTTCAGCGGATCGATGCGCAGGTACTCCATGCCGGCGCGGGCAGCCAGGTACTGGGTCAGCGTCTCGATGTCCAGATGCTTGCGATCGCTGGCCCGCTCCATCGCCACGGCGGCCAGCCGCACCAGCGGATGCTGGGCGCTCTCGGCCTGCGAACAGCGCGCCACGGTGCGCCGGGCTTCGTCGGCCGAGATCACGCCGTCCTCCTTGAGCCACTCGACCATGCTGCGCCAGTCGATCGGGCCCTGGTGCGGCGTCTTGGCCAGCGATGGAGGTTTTACGGCGCTCATGGAACGGGCTGCTCAGGCGATGGGTTGGAAAACCCGCAGCCACTTGGGTGCGGGCAGGCCCCAGCGAGTCTGGATGCTTTCGGCGCGTTCGGCAAGCGCGGCCCGGCCGGGACGTTGCGGTTCGCGCAGCGCCAGCACGATGCTGTTGCCCTCGCGCGTCGGCTTGAAGGCCCAGACGCAGTCCTGGCCGAAGGCCGCCACGATCCTTTCCAGGCTTTGCGCGTAGCTGGAGGAACGGCCGAACAGGTTCACCACCATGCAGCCGTCTTCGGTCAGCAGGCGACGGCAGTCGCCGTAGAAGGCCGCACTGTCCAGCACGGGCGCCGCCGCGTCGTGGTCATAGAGGTCCACCTGCAGGGCATCGACGCTGCCGCGCCAATGGGCGTGGGCCGCGACTTCGGCGGCGTCACCGAGCACCACCGACAGCCGCCCGTCGTCGGCCGGCAGCTTGAACCACAGCCGGCAGGCGGCGATCACCTGCGGGTTCAGTTCGATCGCCGTGGTTTTCATCCGCAGCTGCTTGCGGCAGAACTTGGTCAGCGACGCGGCGCCGAGCCCGAGCTGCATCGCGTGCCGCCTGGCCACGCTGGCGGGCTCCACGAACAGCAGCCAGGCCATCATGCGCTGCACATACTCCAGGTGGATGTCGAATGGCTGGTCCAGCCGCATCGAGCCCTGCACCCAGTCGGTGTTGCCCAGGTGCAGGTAGCGGATGTCGCCGTGGTCGGAAAAGCTGACGTCGGGGAGCGGGGGCGCGGGTGCTTTCAAGGTGCGCGGATTATCTCCTGCGTCATTTTTCCACCGCGGCGTACACCATGTTGCGCAGGACCGAGCGGTAGACCACCCGCTGTTTGGGTGACTGCATCATGAACACCACGAACAGGTTGGTCTTTGGATCGACCCAGAAATAGGTGCCGCCGGCGCCGCCCCACCAGTAGTCGCCGGCCGGCGTGATGTAGGCAGCCTCGCCGGTGACCTTGCGGGTGGCGAAACCGAGCGCGAGGCGATGGACAAGCTGCGCGAAGCGCTGGCCAAGGTGCCCAACGTCGCCCAGACCCCGCGGCCGGAAGTCGAGATCCTGCAGTTCACGCCCGAAGGCCCGCTGCTGGCAGTGCGCCCCTACACCCACACCAACAATTACTGGCAGGTGTACTTCGACACCCACAAGGCCATCGTCGACACCTTCACCGCCGCGGGTTATCCGATGCCAGAAATGCGCACCGCCCAGCGCGCCATTCAGGCGGCGGCCACCAGCGCGGCCAACCCGGGCAAGGCCTGAAGCGCATTGCGGGTGGTGGCCTCGGCCAGCTGCAAGACCTCGATGCCGCGCAGCCGGGCCAGCACCTGCGCGATGCGGGGCAGTTCGGCCGGTTCGTTGCGGCCCTGGGCTGTGCCGGCGGCACGTTGCTGCGCCGTGGCGTACAGCCAGTGCGGTGGAATATCCGGCGAGTCGGTCTCCATCACCAGCGCGTCCAGCGGAAGCGTGGTGGCCAGCCGCCGGATCTGCTGGGCCCGCTCGTAGGTCAGGTTGCCGCCGAAGCCGAGCTTGAACCCCAGATCCAGAAACTGCGTCGCCTGCTGCGCGCTGCCATTGAAGGCATGGGCGATGCCAGTGACGCCAGCGCCGCGCAGCTCCTTCAGCAGCCGGTCGGCGGAGCGCCTCACATGCAGGATGACGGGTAGTCCGTGCTTGCGCGCCAGCGCCAGCTGTTCGCGGTAGAAAAATTCCTGCCGGCCCGCATCCAGTCCGGGCACGAAATAGTCGAGGCCGATTTCGCCGACAGCCACCAGCCGCGGATCCCCGCGCCGCTGCGCCAGCGCATGGTCCAGCAGCTCCAGGTCGCCGTCGGCTGCGCGGCCGCTGCACAGCGGGTGAATGCCCAGTGCATAGCTATCGGCATGAACATGCGCGAGCTCGCGCACGGCGTCGAAGTTTCCGACCTCGACCGCCGGATAAACGCAGACGCCGACACCGGCCTGCGCCGCCCTTGCGCGGGCCTGGTCGCGGTCGGGCCCGAACTCCGGCGCGTCGAGGTGGCAGTGGGTATCGATCCAGGGCGCCATGCCGCAATGATGCCGCACCCCGTGCGGGTCCGCCCAAACCGTGATACCGTGCGATTTCGTTTTCCCCCGTAGTTTCCATAGGTGAACGGATGCGCAGGTCAGCCCTCTACAGCTCCAGTCGCCCCGGCCGGTTATCGGAGGCCTCGCCTGCCGCCGATACGGCGCCGGTGGCAACAGCCCCGGCAACGGTGCAACCGTCACGCTTTTCCGCTTCCAACCCGCGCGTCCTGTGGGCCGCCATCGGCCTGCTCGCAGTGCTGCTGGCATTCACGCTGAGCCTCTCGCTGCGCCCCGGCCAGCGCCGGCTGACCCAGGAAGACATCAATGCCGCCGTGCTCAAGACCATGGAAACCCAAGTCCTGCCGTCGGAATACGCGCGGGCCTACGACAAGATCAGTCCCTCCGTGGTCCGCGTGATCAGCTATGTCAAGAAGAGCCGGCTGAAGGATGAGAAGGATGTGAAGAACGCGAGGCTCGCACCCCGGCCAAAGGCCCTGGGTCCGGCGGCGGGTTCCGAGAGCGGCGCGGGCGACGACGACGAGGTTGAACAGGGCGTCGGCACCGGCGTGGTGATCGTCGACAAGGGCGTGATCCTCACCAACCTGCACGTGGTTTCGGGCGCCGACCGCATCAAGGTCATCTTCTCGGACGGCCTGGAGTCGGTCGCGACCGTCAGCGGCGTGCAGCCGGAAAACGATCTCGCCGTGCTGCAGGCCAGGACGATTCCGGACGACATGATCGCCGCCACCATGCGCTCGACCAGCGACCTGGCACCGGGCGACAAGGTGCTGGTCGTCGGCTTTCCCTTCGGCATCGGTCCGTCCGCTTCCGGCGGCATCGTCTCCGGCCTGCAGCGCGTCTTCCGTTCGCCCGAGGGCAAGCAGGAAATGAAGAACCTGATCCAGTTCGACGCAGCCGCCAACCCGGGCAACTCCGGCGGCCCGCTGGTGACCATGGACGGCGAGCTGGTCGGCATCGTTACCGCCATCCTGAATCCGACGTCGGCGCGCACCTTCCTGGGTATCGGCTTCGCCGTGCCGATCGAAAACGCCGCGGCCGCCGCGGGCCAGCCTCCGTTCTGACGCTTGCGTCGGGTTTCTCATTCCTTTCTTGCCCCGCTCCATGGACCACACCACCCGCCAGGACAGTGCCACCGCGCAGTTGATGGAGCAGATTCTTTACGAGGTCAAGCGCGTCGTGGTCGGACAGGACCGGTTCCTCGAGCGCGTGATGGTCGCGATCCTGGCGCAGGGCCACCTGCTGGTCGAAGGCGTTCCCGGGCTGGCCAAGACGCTCACCATCAAGACGCTCGCTAACACCATCCGGGGCCAGTTCAAGCGGATCCAGTTCACGCCCGACCTGGTGCCGTCCGACCTGGTCGGCACGCGCATTTACAACCAGAAGACCGGCGACTTCTCCACGGCGCTCGGTCCGGTGTTCACCAACCTGCTGCTGGCCGACGAAATCAACCGTGCGCCGGCCAAGGTGCAAAGCGCTCTGCTCGAGGTGATGCAGGAGCGGCAGGTGACCATCGCCGGCGAGACCCACAAGGTGCCCAGCCCGTTCCTGGTCATGGCGACGCAGAACCCGATCGAAACCGAAGGCACCTATCCGCTGCCCGAAGCGCAGGTCGACCGCTTCATGATGAAGGTGCTGGTGGACTACCCCAGCGACGAGGAAGAATTCGTGATCGTCGAGCGTGTCACCGGCCCGGCGGTCGCCGTCTCAGCAGTCGCGACCACCGAGCAGCTGGCCGCCTTGCAGCAGGAATGCCGGCGCGTCTATGTCGATCCTTCGCTGGTGCAGTACGCGGTGCGGCTGGTGTCGGCCACCCGCACACCCGCCAGGCACGGCATGAAAGAGCTGGAAAAATACCTCACCTTCGGTGCCAGCCCCCGCGCCACCATCAACCTGACCGAGGGCGCCCGTGCCCTCGCGATGATGCGCGGGCGCACTTACGCCCTGCCCGAAGACATGGCCGACCTGGTGCCGGACGTGCTGCGGCACCGGCTGGTGCTGTCGTACGAAGCGCTGTCCGAAGGCCTGTCGGCCGACGCCCTGGTGGCCAGGATCACGGCCAGGATTGCCGCGCCGCCCCGGCCGCTCGAACATGAAAAGCTGGCTGCATAAGACCTTCAGCACCGGCGCTGCCAAGGCCCCCGCTGCGCAGCCCGTGAACGCGCAGCCAGCCGGAGGGGCCGAACACGTCCTGCGCCGCCTCGAATGGACGGTGATCCGCCGCCTCGACGGCTTGCTGCAGGGCGACTACCGGACGCTCATGCGCGGTGCCGGGCTGGACCTGGCCGACCTGCGCGAGTACCAGCACCACGACGACGTGCGCCACATCGACTGGAACGTCACGGCACGGCTGCAGGTGCCGCACGTGCGCGTCTTCACCGAAGACCGCGAGATGGCGGCGTGGTTCCTGCTGGACCTGAGTCCTTCGGTCGACTTCGGATCGGGCGAGCAGCGCAAGCGCCAGGTGTCGGCCGAACTGGTCGCCGTGCTGGCGCGGATGCTGACCCGCCATGGCAACCGCGTCGGGGCGATGCTGTACGGATCGGGCGTCGACAGCGTCATCCCCGCGCGCGGCGGACGCCGCCACGTGCTGCACTTGCTCAACAGCATGCAGGTCCGGCCGGCGTCGGTGGAAGCCGGCCCGACGCGCCTGAACGAGTTGCTGGAAGCGGGGGGCGCGATGATCAAACGCCGCTCCACCGTGTTCGTGGTCTCCGACTTCATCACCGAACCGGGCTGGGAAAAACCGCTGGCCCGTCTGGCGCAGCGCCACGAAGTGGTGGCGGTGCGGCTGCTGGACCCGATGGAGCTGCAGTTGCCCGACCTCGGCCTGTTGACCATCCGCGATGCGGAAACCGGCGAACAGCTGCTGGTGGACACGCACGACGCGGGTTTTCGCAGGCGCTTCGCCCGGATCGCCGCACAGCGCGAAGCCGACTTGCGCCAGGCCCTGGTGCGCGCCGGTGTCGATGCGCTGGAACTGTCCACCGACGGCGACCTGGTGGACGCGGTCATGCGCTTCACCGAAATGCGCAAGCGCCGCTCGCGCCGCACGGCTGGCGGCCTGCCCGCCCACCTGAAGCAGGCGGCCTGACCCGATGTACTTCCAGTGGCCTGAATTCCTGTGGCTGATGCTGGCGCTGCCGCTGCTGGTCGTGCTGTATCTGTGGCTGCTGCGACGCAAGAAAAAGATCGCGCTGCGCTATGCGTCGCTGTCGATCGTGAAGGAGGCCATGGGCCCGGGCCAGACCATTCGCCGCCACATTCCACCGGCGTTGTTCCTGCTCGCCCTGGGCCTGATGCTGGTGTCGGCGTCGCGGCCGATGGCCGTGATCACCCTGCCGTCGTCCCAGCAGACCATCATGCTGGCGATGGACGTCTCCGGCAGCATGCGGGCCACCGACGTGCAGCCCAGCCGCATCGTGGCGGCGCAGAACGCCGCCAAGGCTTTTCTCGCCGACCTGCCGCGCCATGTGAAGGTCGGCATCGTCGCCTTTGCCGGCTCGGCGCAGGTGGCGCAGCTCCCCACCACCAACCGCGAAGACCTGGTCACCGCGATCGACCGGTTCCAGTTGCAGCGCGCCACTGCCACCGGAAACGCAATCGTGATATCGCTGGCGACGCTGTTCCCCGACGCCGGGATCGAACTTGAGTCGCTGCAGACCGGCCGCGACCGCCAGCGCGGCTTTTCGCTGGACGCCGACAAGAAGGAGAAAAAGGCGTTCACGCCGGTGGCGCCGGGCTCGTACACCTCGGCTGCGATCATCATGCTGACCGACGGCCAGCGCACCACTGGCGTCGATCCGCTCGAAGCCGCCAAGCTCGCAGCCGACCGCGGCGTGCGCGTCTACACCGTGGGCATCGGCACCGTGGACGGCGAAACGATCGGATTCGAAGGCTGGTCGATGCGCGTGCGGCTGGACGAGGAAACCCTCAAGGCCATCGCCGCCAAGACCAACGCCGAATACTTCTATGCCGGCACGGCCGAAAATCTCAAGAAGGTCTACAACACGCTCAGCTCGCGCCTGACGGTGGAGAAAAAAGAGACCGAGATCTCCGGCCTGCTCGCCCTCGCCGCCGCCGCGCTGTCGCTGCTCTCCGCCGGCCTGTCGCTGCTCTGGTTCAACCGGATCCTGTGACCTGGTTTTTCATCCCGGGCTCGACCCGGGATGACAGCTTTCGTCGGGATGCCGACCGCTTATCCCAGCCGTCCCGACGTCAGGCGCAACTGCCGGCCACAGCGGGCGGCGAGGGATTCGTCGTGGGTCACCAGCACAAAGGCCGTTCCCTGCTCGCGTGCGAGCTCCAGCATCAGCTCGAACACGCCGTCCGCCGTCGTGCGATCGAGGTTGCCGGTGGGTTCATCGGCCAGCACGCAGGCGGGGTGCGTGACCAGGGCTCGCGCAATCGCGACGCGCTGGCGCTCGCCGCCCGAGAGTTCGGCGGGACGGTGCTTCACGCGGTCGCGCAGGCCCACTGACTCCAGTGTTTTCGCGGCCTGGGCATGGCATTCTTCCATCGGCAGCCGACGGATGCGAAGCGGCATCGCGACGTTGTCGAGCGCGCTGAATTCCGGCAGCAGGTGATGGAACTGGTAAACGAAGCCCAGATGCTGGTTGCGCAGCCGGCCCTGCTCGGACGCGTTGAGCCTGGACATCTCCTGCCCCATCAGTTGCACCGTCCCCGCCGTTGGCGCGTCGAGCCCACCCAGCAGGTGCAGCAGGGTGCTCTTGCCAGATCCCGAGGCGCCCACAATCGCCAGCGTTTCACCGCGGCGCACCTCCAGGTCCACACCATGCAGCACGGTGACATCGAGGCGGCCTTCCTGGAAGCGTTTGG
>JANXVP010000540.1 GCA_025351615.1 Ramlibacter sp.
TACAGCAGGTTGATGGGCGTGATGGCCACGCCAAAGCCGATGGCCAGGTTGCTCAGGAGATCCATGATTGTTGTGTCCTCAACCGGTGATGAAGGTCGGCCAGACCTGGATCTGCAGCTTGAGCAGCAGGATGAAGGCAACATAGCTGCCCGCGGCCAGGATCGCCGCCAGGATCAGCGTGTCGCGCAGGTGAAAGTGGCCGTCGGCCATGCTGGAGATGATGGTCAGCCCGAAAATGGCCGCGATCATGCCCATCGCCGGCACGCCGATGGACGGCAGTCCGGCCAGCAGCACCCCGAACGCCAGGTTGGCCATGATGACGAAAAACAGCGGGCGCCAGGCCCATTTGCCGATCTTCTCGCCGCCCTCGACTTCCACCACCAGCGAGGTGAACAGCACCACCGCCCCGATCACCACCAGCACGATGCCCAGCATCAGCGGAAAGTAGCCCGGCCCCATCCGCGCGCCTTCGCCCACGTTGTAGGTGGTCGCGCCCCAGGCGAACGCCACCCCCACCACCACGAACATCAGCCCGGAAAAGAAATCCTTCTGACTTTTAATGTGCACGCCTGTCTCCTCGAAAAGCATCGAACCCGCAACGACCATTGTCCCGGGCAGTCCGGCCACGAGGCTGTGGCTTCCACCTACCGCCGCCGTCAGCCGTGGCTCAGAATCGACCCGTGTCCCCCATCGCCGCTGCCGGCACCTGCCCCGGGGCTCTGTACTATCCGCTTGCTCCTGCGCTCTCATTGGCGCAGTCTGAAGGAAACGCCGTTATGCGCACATCGCTGATCTGGATCGCTGTTCTCGCTGCATTGGGCCTGCTCGGATGGATGTCGGACTTCGTCACGCTGCAGGGCGAACGAACCATCTACACCGCAAATTGCCGGGACGGTAGCTGGAACGGGACGCGCTGTTCAGGCACGGTGGTGGCCGGCAAGCGCTTTCGCTTCCGGGCCTTGCAGATCCATCGGGAAGTCCTGTTCTGGACGGTCGCATCGCCGCAGGAGGCTTCCGGCAAGTTCAGCGACTGCGAGATCATCGACGGCAGGAACTGGGTCTGCAAAGACGTTGTCCTGCAGGGACAAACCATCACCCGGGAAATGGCGCATGGCAAGCCGGTGCCGGACCGGAGCGGACACGCAACGCCCTACCACCAGGTCGCGAAATGGTACTGGCTGTTCCTGAACCTCACGGCTCCCGCACAGGCCGCCGCGCAGAAGCCCGTCCCGTGAGTCAGCTCTCGCCCGATCAGCAGCGCATGTTCCTGCCGGCCGCAGTGCTCGTGGTGCCGCTGGCTGTTCTGCTGTTCGCGCAATGGCCGTTGCGTGATCTGGTCCAGGCCTACTCGCGCCAGGCCAACGACTTCGCGCAGATCATCTTTGCCCTGTATGTCGCGGTCGCCGTCACGGCTGCCAGCACCGCAGGCACGCACCTTTCCGCCGCCCATGGCGCCGTCAAGCCCGGGCGCTGGCGCGGCTGGGCCCTGCTGGCCTGCGTCGGGCCCTGGTCGCTGTTCATGCTCTGGAGCATCGCCGGCCCCGCTCTCGATTCGGCCCGTCTGCTGGAGAAGTTTTCCGAAACCCTGGATCCCGGCTTTTTCGTCATCAAGCTGGCGCTGCTGCTGCTGGTCGTGCTGGTACTGGCGCAGGCGCTGCTGCGCGCGCTGCGGCCCCCGTCGCCCGGATGACGACCGCAGGAATCTGGATGCTGGGGGTGCTGGCGCTACTGATCATCGGCACCGGCTTGCCAGTGTGGGCCCTGTTGCTGGGCGTGGCGAGCGCTTTCGCGGTGATGGGAGTGGCATCCGGATCGTTCGACGCCGCGATTCTTGCCGCCGTCGGGCCCCGGCTGGTCAGCCTGCTCGACAACGACCTGCTGCAAGCGATGCCGCTCTACGTCCTGGTCGGCGTGCTGCTGCAGCGGCTGCCGGTCGCCGACGCGCTGTTCGGTTCGGCCGCGCGCATGTTGCGCGGCACTGGAGCCGGCCCGTCGCTGGCTGCGCTCGCGGTCGGTGGCTTGATCGCGCCGATGAACGGATCGGTGGCTTCCAGTTCGGCGCTGCTGTCCCGGCTGGTGGCGCCGCGTCTGGCCGGCCTGGAGCCCGCGCGCGGCCTGGCGCTGATCAGCGCTTCCGCCACCGTCGGCGTCGTGGTGCCGCCTTCCCTGGTGCTGATCCTGCTGGGCGATGTCATGCTGCGGGCCCACACCGAGGCCAGCAACCTGGCTGGCCATGCACTAGGCGGACAGCGCGTGGTGAACACCCAGGACATCCTGCATGCGGCCCTCCTCCCGGCGCTGTGCGTTTTAGCCCTGTGGTCGCTGGTCGCGTGGGCGCAGGGACGGCGCAGGGGCAAGACCGCATCGCTGCCGCCGATGACGCCGTCCGGCTACCTGCTGGCCGCGGTCACCGCGGCCGCCATCCTGGGCCTGCTGGCCAGCGTCTTCACCGGACGACTGTTCGCGGTCGAAGCCGCGGCGCTGGGTGGCTGTGTGCTGCTGGCCGCGGCACTGGCAAGCCGCGCTTTCGACCGTGCGCACTGGCGAACGCTCTTGACAGAGACGCTGGCACTGAGCGGCGCGCTGTTCGCCCTGCTGATGGGCGCAACTACCTTCAGCCTGGTGTTTCGCCTGTTCGGGACCGACCGCTGGCTGGCGCAGCTGGCGCTGGGGTCGCCGTGGACACCGCTTGCCACGGCCCTCGTCACCCTGGCCGGTGTCGCGGCTTGCGCCTGGGTGCTCGACGCCTTTGAAATGATCTTCGTCATCGTGCCGATCGTCGCGCCCTTGCTGATCGTGCAGCTGGGCGATGCGCAACAGGTCGCCGTTCTTTTGCTGCTGGTGCTGCAGCTGAGCTTTCTCCTGCCGCCGATGGGCTACGCGGTGCTGATGGCGCGCGCAACTTCCGGCCTGCCGCGCGTGCGCACTGGAGCCCTGCTCCCAGCGCTGGCACCCTTCGTGGCGGCGCAGCTGGCCGTGGCCGCAGCGGTTTTCGCGCTCCCGGCCAGCGTTCACCTGCTCGATGCACGCGCGTCGGCCGCATCGACGCTGCCAGCGCCGGCGGACGAAGACATCGTGCGACAGCTGAGGGAAATGTCGGCGCAACCGCAGGTTGACCAAGAGCCCGCGCCGAGGTGAAGGGATTGGGTTTCGGACCGCCGGCCGCGCGCATGTAAAATCACTAACGCTCCGGGGTGCACGCGACAGTGCTGAGATTCAAACCCGCGAACTTGAACCGGTTCATACCGGCGGAAGAAGAGCTTTCATTGCGACCACCGCCTGCACGGCCGGGGTCGCAATGGCCTTCGGAGCACCTGTTGCGGTCACGAAGGAGCACGATGAACACCCTTGCAGAACCTGCCGCGATGCCAGAGCGGGTCGTCGCCCGTTCGTTGCGATATCCGCGGCTGCTGTCGATCGCGGGCTCCGACAGCGGCGGCGGCGCCGGCATCCAGGCCGACCTGAAGACCTTTGCCGCGCTGGGTTGTCATGGCATGACGGCGATTACCGCCTTGACGGCCCAGAACACGCTTGGCGTGCGCGCGATCCATGCCGTGCCGGCCGGGATGCTGCGCGACCAGATCGACGCGGTGATCGAGGACATCGGTGTCGACGCTGTCAAGATCGGGATGCTGCATTGCGCCGACATCGTACGGACCGTCGCCGCCGCCATCGACCGCCACGCCCTGGAATGCGTCGTCCTTGATCCGGTGATGATGTCCACCAGTGGCGCCCGGCTGATCGACGACACGGCGCAGGGGGTCCTGGTGAGCGAACTGTTTCGCCGCGCCACGGTGATCACGCCGAACCTCGACGAGGCCGCGTTGCTGGTCGGCAAGGCGATAGAGAGCGAGGCTGCGATGGAATCGGCGGCGCGGCAGCTGCTCGCGCTGGGCGCGAACGCCGTGTTGCTGAAAGGCGGCCATCTGGCAGGCGACACGGTCAGCGACCTGCTGCTGACACGGGACGGCTCCGCGCGCTGGATGCGAGCGCCACGCATTCCGACCGGCAACACCCACGGCACAGGCTGCACCCTGTCCAGTGCAATCGCGGCGCAGCTGGCACTGGGGGCCACACTGCCGCAAGCGGTGGACCTGGCGCGCGCCTATGTGCGCGGCGCGCTGCAGGCTGGCGCACCGGTGCGCACAGGTGCCGGCAGCGGCCCTCTCAACCATGGCCATGCCCCGGTCACGATGCGGCTTCTGCCGTTGTCCTAAATGACGCAACTTCCAGAGCCAGCCGCAGCCAGCATCGTGGACGACGTGCTGGACTTCATCGCGCAGGACCGCTGCACCGACGACCAGTTCGACCGCCTGGCGTTGCGCCTGTTCGCGTGGCAGTACGGCAATAACGAGGCCTACCGGCGGTTCTGCCAGCGCCGCGGTGCCACCCCGCGCAACGTCAAGACCTGGAGCGCGATTCCGGCCGTGCCGATCGACGCTTTCAAGGAACTGGATTTGCGCAGCCAGCCGCCGGCGGCCTGCGACCGCGTCTTCATGACCAGCGGGACGACGCGCGCCGAGGTCAGGGGCCGCCACCATCACCCGACGCTGGCGGTGTACGACCGGTCCATGATGCGCAATTTCTCGCACCGCTTCATGCAGGGTCGCGACCGGATCGGGATGGGCATCCTGTTCCCGAACGAAGCAACGCTCCCCAACTCATCGCTGGCCCACTACCTGGCGCTGGCGCTGGATGCGTTCGGAACCGCTGACAGCCGCTACTTCGTGGGTCCGCAGGGACTGGACGCAGCCGGCGTCTGCGAGGCACTGGCGCAAGCGGAAGGCACAGGCGCTCCGTTCGCGCTGCTGGGTGCCAGCTCCAGCTTCGTGCACTTGATGGACGCGTTGCGCCAGCGCGGGCAGACCTTTCATCTGCCGCCCGGCAGTCGCGTGCTGGACACGGGCGGCTACAAGGGACAGTCCCGCGACTTGCCGCTGGACCGCTTTTACGCCGACCTGTCCGCCATGCTCGGGGTCGACCGGTCGCTGTGCATCAACATGTACGGCATGACCGAGCTGAGTACGCAGTTCTACGACCGGGGCAATGCTTGCGTGCCATCGGTCAAATCCGGACCGCACTGGATCCGGTCGCGGCTGGTCGACCCGGCCACCGGACAGGATGTGTCTGCCGGCGAGCGCGGCATCCTGGTTCATTGCGATCTCGCCAACTTCAATTCAGTGACCAGCATCCTGACCGAGGATGTGGGTGTCGCAGCCGACGGCGGATTCCTGTTGCTTGGACGGGCGCAAGGTGCGCAGGCCAAGGGCTGCTCGCTTGCCGTCGAAGAATTCATCAGGGCGGCAACGGCCGACGCCGGCGGATGACGACGCTGCATGCACAGGCTGGCTACCTGCCCGGGCTGGCACCGGAACATCTGCAATGGCAGACGCTGGTCTTCGAAGCGGGCGCCGACCGGCTGGAGGTGGCGGTGCCGCTGTTGACCGGCGAGCAGATGACCGCACTCGCTCTGCGGGTGAAGCAAGCCAGCCGGATCCACCTGAAGACGATGTCGGTCTCGCAGATCGTGGCGGTCGTCGACACCGCGATTGCCCGGCTGCTGGATCCGGCCGATCCGTATCGGCGCGAGGCGCAGCGGCTGCTGCCCATCGTCAGCGGCTATGACGCGGAGATGGTTCGGGTCGGCCTGACGGCATTCTTCCAGACCTTTCGCGCGCCGCAACTGCATCGCTTCGTCGCCGAAGACTTCGCCAACCCCAAGCTGCTCGACGAATTCCAGCCGCGCCCCAAGGGCGGCGTGGCGAAGGCGTTCGGACCGGAACTGCTGGTCCACAGCTGGGCCGGCAACGTGCCGGCGCTGCCGCTGTGGAGCCTGGTCTGCGGACTGCTGGTCAAGGCCGGCAACATCGGCAAGGTGCCGAGCGCCGAACCGCTGTTCGCCGGCTGGTTCGCGCGCCTGCTGGCCGAAGTGCACCCGCCCCTCGCTGACTGCCTGGCCGTCGTCTGGTGGAAAGGCGGCGATGAGCAGCAGGCAGTGCCTCTCTACGCGCAGGCCGACGCGGTGCTGGCCTATGGCAGCAACGAATCGCTGGAACAGGTGCGGCGCCACCTGCCGGTCACCACCCGCTTCCTGCCCTACGGGCACAAGCTGGGGTTTGGCCTCATCGGCCGGGCGGCGCTCGACGCGCTGCGCGGCCCGGCCACGGCTCGGCTCGCCGCCCATGACGTGATGCGCTACGACCAGCAAGGCTGCTATTCGCCCCATGTCTTCTATGTCGAACGCGGTGGCAAAGTGTCGCCGCGCCTGTTCGCGCAGTCGCTGGGGAGCGAGCTGGCCAAGCTGCAGCACCGCTTCCCGCGCCGCGCGCTTGGCGTGGAGGACGCGCGCGCTGTCGCCGGCTGGCGCCAGACCCGCGAGCTGCAGTCGCTCGCAACGGACAGTGACGGGGTGATCGGCGATGACGGCGCCGCCTGGGCCGTCGCCTATGCGGATACGGTACAGGCGCTGAGTCCCACCAGCATGAATCGGAGCATCCAGGTGGTCGCGGTCGACGCGCTGGACCAGGTGATCGCGCACATCGAGCCACACCGCCGTTTCCTGCAGACGGCGGGGCTGGCCGTGGCGCCCGACGAACTCTTTGCCCTGTCGCAGCGGCTCGGCGCCGCCGGCGTGACGCGCATCTGCGCCATCGGATCGATGACGTCGCCGGAGGCGGCCTGGCACCACGACGGCCGGTTCAGCCTGCTGGACCTGGTGCGGATCGTGGAGATCGAGCAGTCGGCCGAACGCGCGGCCGACCAGCTGGCCCGCTACGCCGATTAGGACGCCTCGATGCCGTTCCTCGACTTCGACAACGTGGGCTTCACCTACCCTGGCTGGCCGCCAGTGGTGCGGGGCGTGCACTGGGCCGTGGGTGAAGGCGAGTTCCATTGCCTGGTGGGGCGCAGCGGCTGCGGCAAGACCACCTTGCTGAAACTCGCCGCGGGCCTGCTGCATCCAGACACCGGAAAAATCCGCTTGCAGGGCAAGGAGCTGCTGGCTCCCGGACCTCAGCTCGGCTTCGTGTTCCAGTCGCCCACCTTGCTCGAGTGGCAGCGGGTCATCGACAACGTGCTGTTGCCGGTCGCGCTGAAACACCGGCCGACCGCACAGGACGTCGCCAAGGCGCAGCACCTGCTGGCGCTGCTCGGCCTGTCGGCTTATGCGCAGCAGTACCCGCGCCAGTTGTCGGGTGGCCAGCAGAGCCGGGTCGCACTGGCGCGTGCGCTGATCCTCGAGCCG
>JANXVP010000006.1 GCA_025351615.1 Ramlibacter sp.
CAGCGTGGTCAGCTTCCAGGCATTGCGGGTGACCGTCACCTTGCCCTCCAGGATGAGGAAGAAGGAATCGCCGGGGTCGCCTTCGCGCGTCAGCACACTGCCCCGGGCAAATGGGGTCAGTGTCGCCAGGCGCAGTGTTTCCCACAGCGCCCCGTCGTGGAAGTCGCAGAAGAAAGCCAGGGCCCGCAACTGGGTGAACCGCTCGCCTTCACGCTCCGTGGCACTGCGCAGCGGCATTCGCCGGTTGACCGCCAGCAATGCGTCGGCAAAGTCGCTCCAGCGGGAATAGCGGTCCTGCGGCTTTTTTGCCAGCGCGCGCGACAGCACGCCGTCCAGGGCGACCGGCAGTTCGGCGCGCAGGAGGCTGGGGGCAGGGGGATCGAGCGTACCGATCTTGTACATCGTCGCAAAATCCGATTCGCCGTCGAACGGCTTGCGTCCGGTGAGCAACTCGTAGACCACCACCGCCAGCGAGAACATGTCGCTTTGAAAGGTGCAGGTCTGTTCGCGGACCTGTTCCGGCGCCATGTACGACGGTGAGCCCACCAGGCCGGTGACCTGGGTGGTGTCGCTGCGCAGCGACAGCGCCGTGCCGAAATCCGTGACCTTCACGACGCCGTCTGCCTGCAGGATCAGGTTGGCGGGCTTGACATCGCGATGCACCAGTCCCTTTTCGTTCGCATACTCGAGCGCGCCGCAGCATTTGAAGGCGATATCGATCACCTGTGAGATTGGCAATGCCTGCTCGACGTCGGTGAAGGACGACAGCGCCTGACCATCCACATATTCGAGCACAAGGTACGGCGGATCGGCGTCGCCGTCGGCGTCCAGCAACCGCACGATGTGCGGGTGATTGAGCTGTCCCGAGACCGCTGCCTCCTTGTGCAGGTGGCGCCGGTAGCGGGCGATCTGGTCGGCGTCGGTCAGCAGATGCGCGTGGATCTGCTTGATCGCCACTTTGCGGCGGTGGAACCGGTCATACCCCAGGTATACCGTGCTGCTGGCGCCGCGCCCGAGCTGGCGCTCGACCACATACTTGCCGATTGTGACGGGGGTTGTACTCATGGCGGGCTACCTTTCACGAAGGGCGTGCGGCCCCTGGTGAATATAAGGGCGCCGGTCCGAAACCACACGGCGGCCGGTCGGAGCGGGCTCTAGGCGGGATCCAGGCGGGATCACTGGCGCCCTCGCGCGCGCGCACGTAGCACAGCATGAGGCGCCACGCAAGCATGCAAACGGGGGATGTATGGCCTGGTGCTCGTGCGCACAATGAATCGGCGTCCTGATCTGAAGACAGGATCCGGGGAGCCCGCTGTACCGAGACCGTCGTTCGAACGGTCGTCACATTTCAAGATCATCACGGACGGACATGAACATGAACACTCAAATGAATACGCGGAGCTGGAGGGCCTGGCTGGCCATCGTATTTGCCGGATTGGCATTGGCGGGATGCGGAGGTGGTGGGGGCGGTGGGGATGCCGCGCCAGTGGCAACCGCTCCGCCGGACGCGAGCATCCGGATCCTGGACAGCTTCGGCAGGGAGGTGACAGCCGGTGGCGCTGACGGCGTCGGGGCTGGCGACGCCGGCAGTGACGGCACGGCGGGCGAAGGCGCCCCGATCGTCGGGGGTGTGGTGGTGCTGACCGATGCCAATGGCAAGACGGTTTCCGCGACCACCGACGCCCAGGGCTATTACCGGGCCAAGGTCACAGGCTTCCAGCCGCCCTTCGTGGCCAAGGTGACCAAGACCAACGGCAAGGTGCTGCATTCGCTGAACGTCAAGCCGCTCAAGGTCAATGGGTTCATCACCCTGAACATCACGGGCCTGACCGACAAGGTGGCTTCCGACGTCGCCAGGGCCGGTGGAAAGGTCGGGGCGGATGCCTTGACGCCCCAGATCGTGAGTGCGAACCCGAACGCGATCGCCGATTCCCTCAACCAGCTGCGCAGCCTGATTTCACCCGTGATCACTGCCGCCGGCATTACCGACGTCAACAGTTTCGATCCGCTGTCGGTGCCGTTTCGTGCTGACCACACGGGTTACGACCAGGTGCTGGAAAACGTGGTCGTGACCGTCGGAGCCGACGGCCAGACCCAGGT
>JANXVP010000011.1 GCA_025351615.1 Ramlibacter sp.
CACGAAGGCCGCGGAAGTCCTGCAGACACAGGACAAGATCATCAAGAGCTTCCCGGAGGTCAGTTCGGTCTATGGCAAAGCCGGGCGCGCCAATACCGCCACCGACCCCGCACCGATCGAGATGTTCGAGACCGTCATCAATCTCAAGCCGCCGTCCGAGTGGCGGCCGGAAATGACCATCGACAAGCTGATCGCAGAGATGGACAAATCACTGCAGTTTCCGGGCGTTTCCAATGCCTGGACCATGCCCATCAAGGCGCGCATCGACATGCTGTCCACCGGCATCCGCACGCCGATCGGTATCAAGGTATTCGGCAAGGACCTCGGCCAGATGGAAAAGCTGGCCCGGGAAATCGAGGCCGTGGTCAAGACCGTGCCGGGCACGACATCGGCATTTGCCGAACGGCTGACGGGCGGCAGCTATCTCAACATCGAGCCCGATCGCGAGCAGCTGGCACGTTATGGACTGTCAGTGGGCGAATTGCTCGAGGTCATCGGCACCGCGCTCGGCGGCGACATGGTGACCACGACCGTGGAAGGCCGGGAGCGCTTCGGTGTGACGGTCCGCTATCCGCGCGAATTGCGCGCCAGTCCCGAGCAGATCGAGCGCGAAGTCCTGGTTTCCACCATGAGCGGGGCCATGGTGCCGCTGGGGCAGGTCGCAAAGGTCCGAGTCGAACGCGGCCCGCCTGGAATCCGTACCGAGAACGCATTGCTGTCGGCGTACATTTTTGTCGACATCCGTGATCGCGACATCGGATCGTATGTGAAAGACGCGCGCACGGCGGTCTCACAACAGGTGAAATTTCCGCCCGGCTATTACATCACCTGGAGCGGCCAGTTCGAGGCCATGGAGCGGGCCATCGAGCGGATGAAGCTCGTCGTCCCGGTGACGCTGCTGACCATTTTCCTGCTGCTGTACCTGAACTTCAGGCGGCTGACGGAAACCTTCATCGTCATGCTTTCGGTGCCCTTCGCCCTGGTCGGAGGCGTGTGGCTGATGTGGATGCTGGGCTACAACATGTCGGTGGCGGTAGCTGTCGGGTTCATTGCACTGGCCGGCGTTGCCGCGGAGACGGGCGTCGTGATGTTGATCTACCTGGATCACGCGTGGCAGCAGGCACGCGAGCGCTGCCGCATTGAAGGCAAGGTCCCCGGCCCGTCCGATTTGTACGGCGCCGTGATGGAAGGCGCCGTTGAGCGCGTCCGCCCGAAGATGATGACCGTGGTCGCCATCATGGCGGGCTTGCTGCCGATCATGTGGGGCACAGGAACAGGCTCGGAGGTGATGAGCCGGATTGCCGCGCCGATGGTTGGCGGAATGATCTCCTCCACGGTGCTCACACTGGCCGTGATCCCGGCGCTTTACGCACTCGTGAAGCAATGGCAGCTGCGGCGGGATGCACGTCGCACGCCGGCAGCAGAGGCGCCAACTGTGGCCACAGGATTTAACCCGATTCAAGAAGGAGTTTCATGATGACTAACCACCCGTTCCATTGCCGGCGCCGGCTATTGCTCGGCATAGTGCTGCTGCCCGTTGCCGGTTTCGCCCGGACCGCAGCCCCAATCGTGGTGACGCCTCCGGCGCTCCCCGAGGTCCAGGTCTGGAAGGAGCCAACCTGCGGCTGTTGCAAGGATTGGGTCGCGCACCTGGAGGCCAACGGCTTCAAGGTCGTCGTCAACATGGGTGGAACCGACGCTGCGCGGGCCCGACTGGGCATTCCGCAGAGCATGGCATCCTGCCACACGGCGCTGGTGGGCGGCTATGCGATCGAAGGGCACGTTCCGGCGCGGGAGATCAAGCGACTGCTGCGGGAAAAGCCGGTTGCAATCGGGCTCGCCGCGCCGGGAATGCCGATCGGCGCTCCGGGCATGGACACGGCCGGGTACGGCGGCAAGAAAAATCCTTACGACGTCATCCTTGTCGCCAAAGGCGGCGGTGGCACGGTTTACCAGAGCTACAAAGGCAGTTGAATGGGCTCGCGCCGGGCGCCCGCCGGCCGCGCCCAGTGCGCCGGAATCTCGTTGAACGGCGATTGATGCAGATCAAGCGTGGCGGACGTTGTTCACCGCACGATGGCAGTTCACCCACTGTCCGATGAGAGGCCTTCATGTTCAAGCACATCCTGCTGGCGACCGATGGTTCGGATGCATCCGAACATGCCGCTGGGCTTGCGGTCAATCTGGCGCGCATTCATGGCGCCAGGCTGACGGCGCTCTACGTGGTCGACCCGTACCCGTATCTCGGCATCGGGCAGACCAACCCGATGGGTTTCCAGGCCTATATGTCTGCCGCCTATGACCATGCGGCACAGGCGCACGCGCGTGTCGCGGCGTTGTGCGACAAAGGCGACAAGCCGGTCCAGGTGATGCTCCGGATGGCCGAGGAGGTTCGTGCCGTTGAAGGGATCCTGAATTCCGCCAAGCAGGAAGGGGCAGACTTGATCGTGGTTGGTTCGCATGGCCGCGGTGGGCTCGCAAGGCTGGTGCTCGGCAGCGTGGCAAGCAAGGTGGTTGCGCAATCGACTCTGCCCGTGCTGGTGGCACGTTGATGCGAGGCTGACGCAGCGGGCTTGTCGCGCGTCGAAGTCGCCACCACCGCTTCAGGCGATACTTGATATTGCACCTGTTATTGAATCCAAACCCATGAATCCAAATCACGGTCACGACCATGACACTTGTGGCCACAACTCGCCAGCCGGGCTGTTGGTTGCAGAGGCACTGAAAGACCCGGTCTGCGGCATGACGGTGACCGTCAACTCACCGCATGTCTTGCAGCATGCAGGAAGCCCGGTTTATTTCTGCAGCGCGGGCTGCAAAGCCAAGTTTGCCGCCGACCCGGGCCGGTATCAAGCAGGCCTTGCGGGCGCTGCGGCACTGCCCCCTGCGGTTCCCGAGCCGGTCGTTCCGGGCAGCGTCTACACCTGCCCCATGCATCCGGAGGTGCGGCAGGACCACCCGGGGGCGTGTCCGAAATGCGGGATGGCGCTGGAACCCGAAATGCCCAGCCTGGACGACGCCGACAGCCCGGAACTCGTCGATTTCCGTCGCCGGTTTTTCTGGACTTTGCCGCTGACCGTCGTCGTCACCGTGCTGGCAATGGCCGGCCATCGGCTGCAATGGTTCGAGATGGCGACCCTGAGCTGGATCCAGCTGGTACTGTCGCTGCCGATCGTGCTGTGGGCGGGCTGGCCTTTCTTTGAGCGGGGAGTGCAGTCGCTCGTCAACCGCAGCCCGAACATGTGGACCCTGATCGGGCTCGGCACCTCCGCGGCGTTTCTTTACAGCGTGGTCGCGACGGTCGCACCAGGCATCTTTCCCGCGTCCTTCGTGGCAATGGGCCGGGTGTCGGTCTACTTCGAAGCCGCCGCGGTCATCATTTCGCTGACCCTGCTCGGGCAGATTCTCGAACTCAAGGCGCGCTCCCAGACCTCTGCGGCGATCCGCTCCCTGCTCGGCCTGTCCCCGAAAACGGCGCGGCGCATCAATGCCGGCGGCGTCGAGGAAGACGTTCCGCTGACCCACGTTCACGTGGGCGACACGCTGCGGGTGCGGCCGGGCGAAAAGGTTCCTGTCGATGGTGTCGTTGTCGAAGGCAGCAGCGCAGTCGACGAATCCATGCTGACAGGCGAGCCGATGCCCGT
>JANXVP010000032.1 GCA_025351615.1 Ramlibacter sp.
CTGGTCAGCCAGCCCTCTTGCACTTCAATCTTCCGGTGCCGCGCTGCTGTCCACGGATCGCACATGTCGAGCGGGGTGAGCTGCTCGCGCTGGCGCGCGTGCGGAACGAAGGAGCCGACGAGATTCCGGACGAGCGAATGCTGACCTGGCTGGACGCCGTTTGCGGCAAGCACACGGAGAGCCTGCTCGAGAACGACGACAAGAAGGTGGTGCAGCAGTGGCTGGAGGCCCACCCGCAGCGGCATTTCTCGCTCCTGGACCTCGCGCTGCACCGCTACGCTGGCAAGCAGAACCGCGTTTGGCTGGCCGAGCACCGCCTCCATGGCGCGAAAGCCCCAGCAGACGCGGCGGCTTGGTGGCTCGCCAAGGCCCAGGCGACCAGCGACGAGACGTCGGCGCGAGGCCGCCGATGGACTTCTATCGTGCGAGGCTGGCTGACTTCGCGCTTCCGCTGGTGCCGCTTGACCTCCTGGATCGAGTGGCCCAGGTGTATCAGCACAAATACTACGATCTCCACGGCGACACGGCTGCGGAGAGGCGCTCGATTTCCCCGGCCAACGGAGCCAACAATCGCAAAGCTTGGCGGCAGCAGAAATGCCGTCGGCTCAGACCGAGGTCGGTCGGCCCACATTCGTCAGAAGACGGGTGAGCTTCGCGCCATAGGAGAACCCGTTCTCTACGAACAATCGCAGGGCCACCGCAATCTCGGCAAGTAAAGCGAACAGGAGCGCAATGAACATGTTGTCTTTCGGGAACTAGAGATAGCCCAAGATACGGGTAAACCCTTATCTCATATCAGCGTGGCGCGTTCGAAGTCGATCGTTGCCGCATATCGGCAAGTGGGGTGCGCCTCGGTTGAGTTCGCCGCGCCAACTGCACTGGTCCCCCTCCCACCAAACCGCCTGGCGAAAGCCCTGCAGCCATGCGTTGATAGGAGGCGTTGGCGGCAGCTCGTGCTTGCTACACGATGTGCTACACAAGCGTGTGTAGCAGTCGCACGAAAGTTTTTGTCAGCATTGGCGAGGGGTGGCGGAAGGTAGTTCCCCATCAGCCACTCCACGAAACACCGAAAGCCCGCTACCAAGCTGTAGCGGGCTTTCTTCTTTCTGGCGTCCTGCGGCCAAGAATGGTTCCGAATTGATCCGTATCAATTGCCTGGACAGGTCGATGGTCAACACTTGTTTGCACCACCCCTACTCCAGGAGCCACCATGTACAAGCGAATCCTCATTCCCGTTGACGGCAGCGCCACCTCGAAAAAGGCCTTGACCGCGGCATTGCAGCTCGCGCGCGAAAGCGGCGGCCGCCTGCGGTTGCTGCACTCGGTTGACGAACTCGCCTACCTTTCCGGCTTCGAATACAGTGGAGACGTGGTCAGGGTCGCACGTGAGAACGCTGCGAAGGTGCTGGACGACGCGAGCGCAATGGCCAAGGCAGCCGGGGTCGAGGTCGACCAGACCCTGGTCGATCAACCGGGACAGCGGCTCGGGGAGACGGTGAGCGAAGCGGCGCGCAGCTGGGAAGCCGACCTGATCGTGGTGGGAACCCATGGCCGTCGCGGCTTCAGCCGGATGTTCCTGGGCAGCGGCGCCGAACAGGTCATTCGTGTGGCCGCGATTCCCGTGTTGGTGATCCGCGGCGACGAAACAGCCACCAAGTCCTGATACCGCGCGGTCAGGCGACTCGCTGAAACGGGCCGCCTCGCGTCGTCAGGCGCTCGTCATCAAGGGCGGGCGACAGCGGAGTCGCTCGCTTGCGCCGCCGGCTTCGCGACCTTGATCTGGGTCTTGAAGCGATCCTTGAGCATGTTGTAGTACGCCATGTTCTCGGCGGCGCCCCAGGCCCGCGCGTACTGCTGGACCTCCTGCTTGGCGAGATCGGGCGTCGACGGCTGGCGCGGCAAGACCTTGTCGACCTTGACGACCGCATAACCCTGCGCTCCCAGATCGACACCGACAAACGCCGGCAGCGTGGCCGGGTCGGCGCGCAGGGCTGCTTCCACGAGCCCGGGCGGATGCTTCTGTGCTTCCTCGCGCGACACTGTCACAGCCGCCGGCAACTCGGCGGCGGCTGCGTTGGCCTTCCACGCGGCGAGCTTCGCAATCCCCTCTTTCCTGGCCAGCTCCGCGCCACGCGTGGCGACGTAGCGCTCCCGCACCTTGTCCTTCACCTCGGCAAACGGCAGCGTCCGCGCCGGCGTGTACCTGGCGATTCGCCCCGAAACCAGCTGGTTGGGCGCCGTCTCGACGGCTTCGGTGTTGCGCTTCTTTTCCACCGAGTCCGGGCTGAAGAGTGCCGTCAGGAATTTCGGATTGGCCAGCGGCCCCTTGGCGCCCGGCGTGGGCGTGCGGGAGACGTTGCTGGCACTTCGCAGCTCCAGCTTGAGCTTGTCGGCAATCGGTTTGAGGCTGTCGGCCTGCTCATAGACGCCGTTATTGAACACGTCGGCCGCCTCGGCGAACTTGCGCTGGGCCTGCTGCTTCTTCAGCTCCACTTCCAGCTCCGGCTTCATTTCCTCGAAGCTGCGCTGCTTGGGAAGCTTGATGTCGGTGACGCGGATGATGTGGTAGCCGAACTCGCTCTCGACGACGTTGCTGACCTCGCCCTTTTGCAGGGCGAAGGCAGCATCCTCGAACGGCTTGGTCATGGCGCCGCGGGCGAAAAAATCGAGGTCGCCACCATTGGCCGCCGAACCCGGGTCCTGCGAATTCTTCTTGGCGAGCTCCGCGAAGCTGTCCGGTGCTTTCTTCACGGCCGCGAGCAGTTCCTGCGCCTTCGCCCTGGCCTTGTCGCGCTCCGCCGCGGCCGCGCTTTTGGGCGCGGCGATCAGGATATGGCTGGCGCGCCGCTCCTCCTGGGCGCCGAGGCGCTTGGCGTTCTGCTCGTAATAGGTCTTGAGATCGGACTCGCCGATCGTGATGCCCTTCATCACGGTGTCAAGGTCGAGCACCACGTAATCGATGCTCGCTTCTTCCGGCGCCTGGAACATCGCCGCGTTCTGCTTGTAGAACGCCTCGAGATCGGCGTCCGCCGGATTGACCTTGGACGCGAACGCGGGCGCCGCAAACATCGCCACCTGCACGTCGCGCTTCTCGAAAAACGCGTTCAGCGCCGTCGAAGCGACCGCTGCAGTGCCGAAGCTTGTGCCACCGACGCCGGCCAGCACCTGGCGCGTCGACAAGTCGTTGCGCACCTGGTTTTCAAACATCTCCGGCGTCATGCCCTGGGCGCCCACGAGCTGGCGGTAACGTTCCATGTCGAGCTTGCCGTCAGGCCCGCGCAGCGCCGCGATGGCCTGGTTGTTCTGCAGCTCACGCGCCAGCTGGGTATCGCCCGTGACCAGCTTTGACTGCATCGACGCGGCCAGCAGCACCCGGTCACGCACGATGCGTTCCAGCGTTGCGTAGCGGGCTTCCGGCGAATCGAGCAGCTTGGGATCCACCGTGGGCATGCTCTGGCGGAAGCGCTCGATCTCGCGCTTGTGCGCATCGTCCCAGTCGCCCTGCAGGATGTCCTGGCCGTCGACGCGCGCGACCGGCTCGCCTTTTTCCTTGTACCGGTTGTAGCCCTGCAGGCCGAACAGCACGAACGAAGGAACGATCAGCAGGAACAGCATGAACTGCATGACCTTGGTGTGCTTGCGGACGAAATCAAACATGCTCGAAACTCTCTTGTCTGAAAACACAAAAGGCGAACAACTGTTCGCCTTCTCTGGGGTGGTGGGTGCTGACGGGTTCGAACCGCCGACCTACGCCTTGTAAGGGCGCCGCTCTACCAGCTGAGCTAAGCACCCCACCGGGGAAATACAGGTCCGCTCAGTTCAGCGCATCCTTCAGCGCCTTGCCCGGACGGAACTTGGGAACCTTGGCTGCCTTGATTTTAATCGCTGCGCCGGTCCGGGGGTTTCGGCCACTGCGCGCCGCCCGTTTGCCGACCGCAAACGTGCCGAACCCGACCAGAGAAACCGAGCCGCCTTTTTTTAGCGTTGTCTTGACGGCACCGATCATCGATTCCAGCGCGCGCGTGGCGGCGGCCTTGGAGATGTCGGCATGTTTTGCGATGTGCTCAATCAGTTCAGTTTTGTTCACAGGGGCCCCTCGGTGAGAGAAAGAGTTGATCAGGTTGTCTCTTCAAAAAATATTTGTCTCCCGAACCTTGCACGCGGCACCAGCCGTGTGGCGCAAGGAAGCGGGAGACTTTTTGTCGCGGCGCAAAGCCACTGAAGCGATTAAAGCCACGGACTCACACCGTGTCAATACGACATGCAGCTTTACAACACGAGGCGCGGATTCTAGTCGCTTCAGCGAGCATTCATGCGGCTTTGCGGCCGGTTTTGTGCAGCGCGGTGCAATTAGTTCACGCTTCAAAAGGCAGGGCCCCCTTACAGTGCAGCCGCGATTGCCCGGCCCACCTCGGTGGTGTTCGCGGTCCCGCCGAGGTCGCCCGTTCGCGGCGCACCACTTCCGGGTGCCAGCACCTTCTCGATAGCGCGCAGCACGGCATCGTGCGCTTCCTTGTGGCCCAGGAACTCGAGCATCATCGCACCGCACCAGATCTGGCCGATCGGGTTGGCGATGTTCTTGCCCGCGATGTCTGGCGCCGAACCGTGCACCGGTTCGAACAGCGACGGAAACCTGCGGTCGGGATTGAGGTTGGCGCTCGGTGCGATGCCGATCGTTCCGGTACAGGCGGGCCCGAGGTCGCTGAGGATGTCGCCGAACAGGTTGCTCGCCACCACCACGTCGAAGAAGTCGGGCCGCTG
>JANXVP010000034.1 GCA_025351615.1 Ramlibacter sp.
TCATTCTTTTGCACCCCCATAGTTCGGTATCCGAACTATAGATGCGAAATCATTGACCTCGATCAAAGCGGAGATGAAACTTGGTGCAGTTTTCGACAGCCCGAACGAGACAAGGAACAGCAGTGATGACCAGCGCCCAGACGCTTCAGCGACCGGAGATGACCGTCCCCGCCACCGACTTCGATCCGTATGCGGACGAGGTGCTCGACGACCCATACCCGCACTACGAAAAGCTGCGCGAACTGGGTCCCGTGTTCCACCTGAGCCGCTACGACGCCTTCGGTATCGCGCGCCACGCCGAGATCGACATGGTGTTGCGAGACGCGGCGACTTTCTGCTCCAGCGCCGGCGTCGGCCTGGCCAACTTTCACACGCTGGAGCCGTGGCGCAAGCCCAGCATCATCCTGGAGGCAGACCCGCCAATGCACGGCCGCACCCGCAAGGTGGTGGCCGGCCTGCTGGCGCCAGCCTCGATCAACAAGCTGCGCCCGACCTTCGAGCGCCAGGCCGAACTGCTGGTCGATCGCCTGCTGGAGAAGGGCAACTTCGACGCGGTCACCGACCTGTGCGAAGCCTATCCGCTCAAGGTGTTCGCCGATGCCGTCGGGATCCCGGCGCAGGGCCGCGAAAAATATCTGCTGCCTTACGGCGACATGGTGTTCAACGCCTTCGGCCCGGTCAACGAGCGCTTCAAGGCCTGCCTGGACCGCGCCCAGGGGGCCATCGCCTGGATCGCCGAAGTCTGCAAGAGGGAGAACCTGACGCCGGATGGTTTCGGCGCGCAGTTGTACAAGGCCGCCGACGACGGCCTGCTGGCGCCGGAAGAGGCGCCGATGCTGGTGCGCACGCTGCTCTCCGCCGGCCTCGACACCACCGTCTTCACGCTGTGCAACGCCATGCTGTCGTTCGCCCGCCACCCGGACCAATGGGCGCTGGTGCATGCCAATCCATCGATGGCCCGGCAGGCGCTGGAGGAAGTGTTGCGATTCGAAAGCACCTTCCACTCCTTCTACCGGACCACCACCCGCGAAGTTGAAGTGGCTGGCGTGACGATGGCCAACGAGCAGAAGGTCTGCGTCTTCATCGGTTCGGCGAACCGCGACCCGCGCCGCTGGGGCGACAGCGCCGACAAGTTCGACGTCAGCCGCCGCGCCGCCGGCAACCTGGCATTCGGCACCGGCATCCATGGCTGCGCCGGCCAGATGATCGCGCGACTGGAAGGCGAGATCGTGCTGACGGCGCTGGCCAAACGGGTCAGGCACATCCGGCTCGAAGGCAAGCCCGTCATCCACTACAACAACTCGGTCCGCGGCTACACCAGCATGCCCGTCAGCATCAGCGCGGGCTGAACTTCTCCTTCTTCCCACCCCTTCCGCTCCAGAGGCACCCATGCCCCAGATTACGTACGTCCAGCCGGACGGCGCACGCCGCTCGATCGCGGCCGCCACCGGCGCCACGGTCATGCTCACGGCCGTCGCCAACAACATTCCCGGCATCGTCGCCGAGTGCGGCGGCGCCGCCATGTGCGCCACCTGCCACGTCTACCTCGACGAAGCCAGCCAGCCGTTGGTGACGCCAGTCAGCGAAGTCGAGAACGAAATGCTCGATAGCGCCGCGAGTGGCCGGCGCGAGAACAGCCGCCTGAGCTGCCAGCTGGTGCTGCAGCCCGGGGTTGAGGAAATCGTCGTTCACGTTCCGTCGCACCAGGTCTGAGCTGCGCATGGGGCAGGCAGGCGTGATCGTGGTCGGCAGCGGACAGGGCGGCTTCCAGGTCGCAGCCTCGCTGCGCGACGAGGGCTACGCGGGGCCCGTCACGCTCGTCGGCGACGAGCCCGGCCTGCCTTACCAGCGCCCGCCCCTGTCCAAGGCCTTCCTTGCCGGCAAGGCGCAGCCAGGGCAGATCGAGCTGCGTCCCGCCAGCTTCTATGCCGAGCGCAATATTTCGGTGATCGCGCCGGACAGCGTGACGGCCATCGACCGCCCATCGCAGCGTGTGGCACTGGCCTCGGGCGCGTCACTGGACTACGAGCACCTGGTGTTGGCCACCGGCGCGCGCGCCCGCATGCCCGCCGTGCCGGGTGTGGAGCTGCAGGGTGTGCGGGCGCTGCGCAGCCGGGCGGATGCGCAAGCCATCCTCGCGCGGCTGCAGCAGGCGCGCCGGGTGGTGATCGTCGGGGCCGGCTTCATCGGGCTGGAAGTGGCCGTGATGGCGCGTCAGATGGGCCTGGAGGTGCGGGTGATCGAGTTCGCCGACCGGGTACTCAAGCGTGCCGTGTCCGCGCCAACCGCCGGCTACCTGGTGCAGGCGCAGGCCACCCGCGGCGTGCAGTTCAGCCTGGAAACCGGCGTGACCGCGTTCACCGGCAGCGAAGGCCACGTCACCGGCGTGATGACTACCCAGGGCGAATGCGTCGTTGCGGATCTTGTCGTGGTCGGCGTCGGCGTCGAGCCCAACGTGGAGCTGGCCCGCGCGGCGGGCCTGCCGGTGCAGGACGGCATCGTGGTCGACCCGCACTTGCTGACCAGCGACCCCGCCATTTCCGCGATCGGCGACTGCGCCCGCTATCCGGCCGCGTATTGCGCTACGCCGGTGCGGCTGGAGTCGGTGCAGAACGCAGTCGACCAGGCCCGCTGCGTCGCGGCGCGCCTGGCCGGCAAGGCCGAGCCCTATGCCAGGGTGCCCTGGTTCTGGAGCGACCAGGGCGACAACCGCCTGCAGATCGCCGGCGTGGCCGAGATCGGCGACAGCGCCGTGCTGCGCGGCGATATCGCCGCCGGAAAGTTCTCCGTGCTGCGCTTCCGCGACGGCCGCCTGTCGGCCGTGGAATCGATCAACAGCGTCGCCGACCACATGGAGGCGCGCAAGCTGCTCGCCGCCGCCACGCCCATCTCCCCCGAGCAAGCCGCCGACACCAGCGTGAAGCTGGCGACGCTTGCCGCCCTTTAACCAACCCAGGACAGCCATGATCCCCGAACAGCCCAAGACCATCATCGTCACCGGCGGCGCCAGCGGCATCGGTTACGCCTTTTGCGACCACCTGGCGCAGCTCGCGCACAGGATCGTCATCGCCGATCTGCGTGGCGCCGACGAGGCCGCCGCCCGGCTGCGCAGCGCGGGCCACCAGGCCATCGGCGTCAAGGCAGATGTGGTGAGCGAAGAGGACGTGGCCGCGATGGCCGAGGCAGCGCAGAAGGAGTTCGGCGGCATCGACGGCCTGGTCAACAATGCAGGCCTGTTCACCACCCTGGCGCTGAAGCCGTTCGAGCAGATCGCGAACGCGGAATGGATGCGGGTGATGGAAGTCAACACGCTCGGCCCGTTCAACTGCGCCAAGGCGGTGCTGCCGGCGCTGCGCAAGAGCGGCCGCGGCCGGCTGGTCAACATCGCTTCCACGGTGCCGATCAAGGGGCCGCCGAACATGTCGCACTACGTCGCCAGCAAGGGCGCGCTGATTGCCTTCACCCGCTCGCTGGCGCGCGAGCTGGCCAAGGACAAGATCACCGTCAACGCCATCGCCCCGGGCTTCACCCTCAGCGAAGGCGTGTTGCAGAGCGACCTGCACAACCGGATCGGCGACAACGCCCGCACCGCCGGCCGCTGCATCCAGCGCGACCAGGTGCCGGCCGACCTGGTGGCCGCCCTGGCTTACCTGGTCGGCGACGGCGCCTCCTTCGTCACCGGCCAGACGCTCGCCGTGGACGGCGGCGGCGTGTTTCTCTAATCCAGTTTTACCAATGAAAAAACCTCAGGAGACCTTCATGTCCAAAGCTCTTTCCCGCAATGTGTGGGCACAATCCGCCGCTGCCCTGGCCTTGGCCGCAGCGGGCGTGTCTGCGCAGGCGCAGTCCACGCCGGTCAAGATCGGCCTGATGCTGCCCAGTTCGGGCACCTTCGCCGACCTCGGCAAGGGCGTGAGCAACGGCTTCAAGCTGTACGTCAACGAGCAGGGCGGCAAGCTCGGCGGCCGCGCGGTGGAATACCTGGCGGTGGACGACGAGTCGGACCCGTCCAAGGCCAACGAGAACGCCAACAAGCTGGTCAAGCGCGACAAGGTCGATCTGCTGGTAGGCACCATCCACTCCGGCGTCGCCTCGACCATGGCCAAGGTGGCGCGCGAAACCAACACGCTGCTGATCGTGCCCAACGCCGGTGCCGGCGAAATCACCGGTTCGATGTGCTCTCCCAACGTGTTCCGCAGCTCGTTCAGCAACTGGCAGCCGGGTTATGCCAGCGGTCTGCTGGCGGCGAAGAAGCACAAGACCGCGGTGACCATCAGCTGGAAATACGCGGCCGGCGACGAGTCGGTGCGGGGCTTCCGCGAAGGTTTCGAGAAGGGCGGCGGCAAGGTGGTCAAGGACCTGACCCTGCCCTTCCCCGGGGTTGAGTTCCAGCCGCTGCTGACCGAACTGGCCAGCATCAAACCCGAGGCGGCTTACGCGTTTGTCGCCGGCGCCGCCCAGGTCAAGTTTGTCAAGGACTATGCCGCCGCCGGCCTGAAGACCAGCATTCCGCTGTATGGAGCCTTTCTCACCGAAGGAACGCTGGCTGCCCAAGGCGACGCGGCCAGCGGCATGCAAACCGCGCTGCACTACGCCGACGGCCTGAAAAACCCCAAGAACGACGCCTTCATCGCCTCCTACACCAAGGCCTTCGGTGCCAAGCCGGACGTGTTCGCGGTGCAGGGCTACGATGCGGCCCAGCTCTACGACGCAGGCATGCGGGCAGTGAAGGGCGACACGAAGAAGAAGGCCGAGATGATCAAGGCCATGGAGAACGCCAAGCTGGACAGCCCGCGCGGCCCGCTCAGCTTCTCCAAGTCGCACAACCCGGTGCAGGACTACTACGTGCGCGTGGCGCGCGGCAACCAGAACGTGATGACGGACGTGATCGTCAAAGGCCTGGTCGACCCGTCGCCGGACTGCAAGCTCTAACAGCAGTTCGCCCCGCCTGAACGCATGGACCTCGCCCTCCTCCTGATCCAGACGCTGAACGCCGTCCAGTACGGCCTGCTCTTGTTCCTGGTCGCGAGCGGACTCACACTCATCTTCGGCGTGATGGGCGTGATCAACCTGGCGCACGGGAGCTTCTACATGATGGGGGCCTATCTCGCGTTCAGCCTGGCCGCATTTACCGGCAACCTGCTGCTGACGATCGTGATCGGCGTGATGCTGAGCGCTGTGCTGGGGGCGCTGCTGGAATGGGCGCTGTTCTCGCACCTGTACCGCCGCAACCACCTGCAGCAGGTGCTGCTGACCTACGGCCTGATCCTGATCTTCGAGGAGCTGCGCAGCGTGCTGGTCGGCAATGAGGTGTACTCGGTCAAGGTGCCGGCCTGGCTGGACTTCTCGGTACCGCTGGGCAGCGTGATGACCTATCCGGCCTACCGGCTGTTCATGTCCGGCGTCTGCCTGCTGGTGGCCCTGGGCCTGTACCTGCTGATCCAGCGCACGCTGGTCGGCGCCCGCATCCGGGCCGGCGCGTCGAACCGCGACATGGTGCAGATCCTGGGCATCAACATCGACTGGCTGTACCGGCTGGTGTTCTCGCTGGGCGTGGCGCTGGCGGCCTTCGCCGGCATGATCAACGCGCCGGCGTCCACCGTGTCGCCGGGCATGGGCACGCAGATGCTGATCGTGAGCTTTGTGGTGGTGATCGTGGGCGGCATCGGTTCGGTCTGGGGCGCGCTGCTGGCCTCGCTGCTGGTCGCGTTCGCCGACACTTTCGGCAAGGTGTTCGTGCCGGACTACGCCGGCATCGCCATCTACGTGGTGATGGCGGCGATCCTGCTGTGGCGTCCTGAAGGGCTGTTCAAGACATGAGCTCGCTCGTCACGTCGCCCTCGCGCGCCGCGCTCGTCGCGGTGTTCCTCGGCGCGCTCGCCGCCTTTCCCCTCCTGGACCAGGAGTTCTACACCGAGCTGGTGACGCGGGTGATGATCCTGTCGATCTTCGCCATCAGCCTGGACCTGCTGGTGGGCTATACCGGCCTGGTCAGCTTCGGCCACGCGGCATGGTTCGGCATGGGCGGCTATGTGTTCGCCCTGCTCGGCACCAAGTACCAGGTCACCACCAGCCTCTGGCTCACCCTGCCGGCCGCGATGCTGGTCACGGCCGTTGCGTCTTTTCTGGTCGGCCTGTTCGTGCTGCGAACCCGCGGCATGTTCTTCATCATGGTCACGCTGGCCTTTGCACAGATCTTCTATTTCTTCTTTCACGACATCAAGGCACTCGGCGGCGGCTCGGACGGCCTGAACCTGCGCGGCAAACCGGACACCGCGATCGGCGGCTGGGTGCCGTTCGAGCTGACTGAGCCCAACACGCTCTACTACTTCGTGCTGGTACTGATGGCGGCGCTGCTGCTGTTCATGGCGCTGCTGCTGCGCTCGCCGCTGGGCCGCGCGCTGCAGGGAATCCGCGAGAACGAGCACCGGATGGAGGCCATCGGCTTCCCGGTGTTCCGCTACAAGCTGGCGGCGTTCACCATCGCCGGCGCGTTCGCTGGCCTGGCCGGCTACCTGTTCGCGGTTCTGGACAGCAGCGTCAACCCCGAGATGCTGTCCTGGCACCAGTCGGCCGATGTCCTGCTGATGCTGATCCTGGGCGGCATGGGCCAGCTCTGGGGTGGCCTGATCGGCGCCTTCACCTTCGTGCTGCTGCAGGAGCTGCTGGCGTCGTCCGTCAAGCTCTGGCACCTGTGGCTGGGGATCGCCATCGTGCTGATCGTGTTGTTCCTGCCCGGTGGAATGTTCTCGCTGCTCGAACGGCTGAAGCGCCTGCGGCAACGGAGGGCGGCATGAACGAAGTGCTGCTGCGAACCGTGGAGCTGCGCCGCACTTTCGGCGGGCTGGCGGCGAACGACTGCGTCTCGATCGAGTTGCGCCGGGGCCAGGTCCATGCCCTGCTGGGGCCGAACGGCGCCGGCAAGTCGACGCTGATCAACCTGCTGTCGGGCGACATCCCGGCGACGTCCGGACAGGTGATCTACCGCGACCAGGACATCACGCGCCTGTCGCCCCACGAGCGCTCTTTGATCGGCATCGGCCGCAGCTACCAGAAGACCAACATCTTCCCCGGCTTCACCGTGCGCGAGAACTGCCGGCTGGCGGCGCAGTCGCGCGAGCCGCGGGCCGCGCGCATCTTCAGCGACGCCGCGGCCTGGGGGCCGTACCGCGAGGTGGTGGACCGGGCGCTGCGCCACGCCGGCCTGGCCGATGTCGCCGGCCGCCGCGCCAGCGAACTGAGCCACGGCCAGCAGCGCCAGCTTGAACTCGCGATCGTGCTGGCGACCCAGCCGCAGGTGCTGCTGCTTGACGAGCCACTGGCCGGGATGGGGCACGAGGAATCGCTGCGCATGATCGAGCTGCTGCGCGGGCTGGTCGAATCGCACGCGATCCTGCTGGTCGAGCACGACATGGACGCGGTGTTCGCTATCGCCGACGTGCTCACGGTCATGGTCAACGGCGTGGTGCTGATGACGGGCACGCCGGAGCAGATCCGTTCCAACCCCGAGGTGCAGCAGGCTTATCTCGGCGCCGACGAGGCCACCCATGGCTGAAGTCGCCCTGCAGGCGCGCGGCCTGCACTCCTTCTATGGCGACAGCCACATCCTGCACGGCGTCGACTTCACGCTCGGCAAGGCCGAGGCCGTGGGCCTGATGGGCCGCAACGGCATGGGCAAGTCCACCCTGCTGAAGTCGCTGGTGGGCGTCGTGCGACCGCGCAGCGGCGAGGTGTCCGTATTCGGCCGCTCCACCCGTGGCATGACGATCCATGACATCGCCCGCCTGGGCATTGCCTATGTGCCCGAAGGCCGCGGCATTTTCCCCAACCTGAGCGTGCGGGAGAACCTGACGCTGGCCGCGCGGCCCGGCATCGACGGCCGCCGCGAGTGGCGCTACGACCGGGTGCTGGAAACGTTTCCGCGACTGGGCCAGCGGCTGGGCCACGGCGGTCAGCAACTGTCGGGCGGCGAGCAGCAAATGCTGACCATCGGCCGCGCGCTGATGACCAACCCGCACGTGCTGATCCTGGACGAGGCGACCGAAGGACTGGCGCCGCTGGTGGCGCGCGAGATCTGGCGCATCATCCGGTTGATCCGCGAATCCGGCATCGCCACGGTGCTGGTTGACAAGAACTGGAAGGCCGTCAGCGATCTCACCGACCGCAATGTCATCCTGGTCAAGGGCCGGGTGGTGTTCGAAGGCACCGGCGAGCAACTGCGCGCGCAGCCGGGCTTACTGGCCGAGCACCTCGGCGTCTGAACAACATGAATTCACAGACCTCAACGGAAAAATCACCCATGAAACCAAGCTTCACAAGACGCACCGCCCTGATGCTGGCGGCCGCGCTGGCGGCCACCGGTGTCGTCGCCATCGCCCAACCCGCCACGCCGGTCAAGTTCATCGTCCCGTTCCCGGCCGGCGGCACCGCCGACGTGCTGCCACGCATCGTCGCGGAGAAGCTGCGCACGGCCTACCCAGCCGGCGTGCTGGTGGAAAACAAGACCGGCGCCGGCGGCAACATCGGTGCCGATTTCGTGGCCCGCGCCGATGCCGACGGAACCACCTTCCTGGTGTCACCGCCGGGCCCGGTCGCGATCAACCACCACCTCTACAAGACGCTGGCGTTCGACCCCACCAAATGGGTGCCGGTGACGGTGCTGGCCACCGTGCCCAACGTCCTGGCGGTAAGCAACAAGCTGCCGGTGAAGAACGTGGCCGAATTCGTCGCCTACCTCAAGGCGAACCCGGACAAGGTGAGCTACGCCTCGCAGGGCAACGGCTCCACCTCGCACCTGACGGCCAGCCTGTTCATGCAGGTGACCGGAACCAAGATGATCCACATTCCCTACAAGGGCACGGCGCCAGCGCTGGTGGACCTGGTCGGCGGCAACGTCGGCGTGTTCTTCGACAACATCAGTTCGTCGGCGCAGTTCCACACCGGCAACAAGCTACGCATCCTGGCCGTGGCGGATGACCAGCGCTCGCCGGCACTGCCGCAGGTTCCGACGCTGATCGAGTCCAAGGTGCCGATGGAAGCTGTCACCTTCTTTTCTATCGTCGCGCCGCCCGGCACGCCGGCCGCCGCCGTGGGCGCGATGCAGAAAACCGTGGCCACCGCCCTGGCCCTGCCCGACGTGAAGCAGAAATTCATCGAACAGGGTGCCGAGCCGCGCGGCTGGTCGCCCGAGCAGACCGGCGCCTTCATCAAGCGAGAGTCGGACAAATGGAACAAGGTCATCAAGAGCGCCAACGTGACGCTGGAGTGAACATGCAGCAACAAACCATTCATTGGGCCAGCCCCGGCCTGACGCGCATCCCCTACGACGTCTACAGCGACGTGCCGCTGGCCGCGAAGGAGCAGGACCGCATCTTCCGCGGCGAGACCTGGAACTTCCTCTGCCTGGAGGCGGAGCTGGCAGGAGGCGGCGCTTACCGCACAACCTTCGCCGGCGAGACGCCGGTGGTGGTGGTCAAGGACGACGACGGCGAGATCTACGCTTTCGAGAACCGCTGCGCGCACCGCGGCGCGCTGATCGCGCTGGAGAAGTCCGGCAAGACCGAAGGCGGCTTCCAGTGCGTATATCACGCGTGGAGCTACAACCGCCAGGGCGATTTGACGGGGGTCGCGTTCGAGGCCGGCGTCAAGGGCCAGGGCGGCATGGGCAAGAGCTTCTGCAAGGAAGACCACGGCCCGCGCAAGCTGCGGGTCGCCGTCTACTGCGGCCTGGTGTTCGGCAGCTTCAGCGAGGACGTGCCCAGCATCGAAGAGTACCTGGGCGACGAGATCTGCGCCCGCATCAAGCGCGTGCTGCACAAGCCGGTCGAGGTGATCGGCCGGTTCACCCAGGCGCTGCCGAACAACTGGAAGCTGTACGTGGAGAACGTCAAGGACAGCTACCACGCCAGCCTGCTGCACCTGTTCTTCACCACCTTCGAGCTCAATCGGCTGTCGCAGAAGGGCGGCCTGATCGTCGACGAGTCGGGCGGCCACCATGTGAGCTACTCGATGGTGGACACCAAGGGAGCCGCCACCAGCGATGCCTCGTACAAGGAACAGGGCCTGCGCTCCGACAACAACCGCTACCGGCTCAAGGACCAGACCGTGCTCTCGGGTTTCACCGAATACGACGACGGCGTCTCGGTGCAGATCCTGTCGGTGTTCCCCGGCTTCGTGCTGCAGCAGATCCAGAACTGCCTGGCCGTGCGCCAGGTGCTGCCCAAGGGCACGGAGCGCACCGAGCTGAACTGGACCTACATCGGCTACACCGACGACACGCCCGAGCAGCGCAAGGTGCGCCTGAAGCAGTTGAACCTGGTGGGGCCGGCCGGCTTCATCTCGATGGAGGACGGCGCCGTCGGCGGCTTCGTGCAGCGCGGCATCGCCGGCGCGCGCGGCATGGAAGCGGTGGTGGAGATGGGTGGCGAAGGCGCCGCGTCCAGCGAAGGTCGGGCTACCGAAGCATCGGTGCGTGGCTTCTGGAAAGCCTACCGGCACCACATGGGCGAATGAGGAAAGCAACATGATCAACCTGCTGCAATTGTTGGCCTTCAACGCCGGATACGCCCGCGCCATCGACAGCGATGCGCTGGAAGACTGGCCCGCCTTCTTCACCGACGACTGCCTGTACCGCATCACCCACGTGGAGAATGAGCGCGACGGCCTGCCCGCCGGCATCGTCTATGCCGACTCGCGCGCGATGCTGGAGGACCGCATCGCCGCCCTGCGCCAGGCCAACATCTACGAGCGCCAGCGCTACCGGCACCTGCTCGGCATCCCGCTGATCGACGAGGCGAGCAACGACGGCGCCACAGCCCGCACGCCGTTCATCGTGGCGCGGATCATGGCCACCGGCGAATCGATGCTGTTCGCCACCGGCGAGTACAAGGACCGCTTCGTCATCGAAGGCGGCAGGCTGCTGCTGGCCGAACGGGTCGCCATCTGCGACAGCACGGTGACCGACACGCTGATGGCGCTGCCGCTGTGATAGCGCCATGAGGAGGATCGCGCTCTCCACCGGCGACCCGAACGGGATCGGCCCCGAGATCGTGCTGCGCGCGCTCGGTGCGCTGCAGGGCGATGACAGGCTGCAGGCCACGGTGTTCGGGCCGCCCGAGGTGCTGCGACGCACGGCGCAAGCCATCGGGCTGGAGCAACTGCTGTCGAAGCTTGATCTGCGTCCCGTCGGCGAGTTGCCCTCGGCGGCTGCTGTGCCCGGCGAGGTGAACGCGCAGGCCGGCGCCAGCGCGGTCGCATCCGCCACCGCGGCGATCCTCGCCTGCCAGGCCGGCGAGTTCGACGCGGTGGTGGCGGGCCCGCACCACGAGACGGCGATCCACCAGGCCGGCATCCCCTTCAGCGGCTATCCGTCGCTGGTGGCGCGGCTCTGCGGCCAGGACGAACACAGCGTGTTCCTGCTGCTGGTGGGCGGCGGGCTGCGCATCGTGCACGTGACGCTGCACGAAAGCGTGGCGACGGCGCTCGAGAGGATCACACCGGCGCTGATCGTGGCGGCGACGCAGGCCGGCGTGCGCGCGTGCGCGATGCTGGGCGTGGAGCAGCCGAAGGTGGCGCTGTTCGGCATCAACCCGCACGCCTCGGAGGGAGGGCTGTTCGGCCCCGAAGACGAGGAGCGGGTGGTGCCGGCCGCGCTGCAGCTGCACGAACTGGGCATCCCTGTCGACGGCCCGGCCGGCGCCGACACGCTGCTGGCCGACCGCCGGCACGACCTCTATGTCGCGATGCTGCACGACCAGGGCCACATCCCGGTCAAGCTGCTCGCCCCCCAGGCGGCCACCGCCGTTTCCATCGGGGGCAAGGTGTTGCTGGCCAGTACCGGCCACGGCAGCGCGATGGACATCGCCGGCAAGGGCACGGCACGGCCCGACGCGCTGCTGCGCAGCTTGCGGCTGGTGGCCGGAATTTCCTGACTTCTCTTACCCCGGATTCCTTTCTCAATGGCCTACGACATCCGCATTGCCGGCAGCGACCAACGTTTTTCCTGCGAGCCGGGACAGAACATTCTCGACGCGGGCCTGAAGGCCGGCATCGAGATGCCCTACTCCTGCCGCAAGGGCGTTTGTGGCAACTGCGCCGGCGGGATTTCCGCTGGCTCGGTGCAGTGCCCGCCGAACGATGTCGCGGCGTCGGGCCAGGTGCTCTATTGCCAATGCCTGCCGCAAGGCGACCTGGAGATCGTTCCCACCGCCTGGCACCGGTTCGACCCGTCTGCGCGCAAGCAGCTCACTGTCAGGGTGTTCCGCAACACGCTCGTGGCCGACGACGTCAGCCTGCTGCAACTGCGGCTGCCGGCCGGCCAGCGCGCGAAATTCAAGGCCGGCCAGTACCTGCAGGTGACGCTGCTCGATGGCAGCAGGCGCTCGTATTCGATGGCCAACCCACCGCATGAAAGCGACACGCTGCAGCTGCACATCCGGCACGTGGCGGGCGGCCAGTTCACGCAGATCGTGCCGACGCTCACGTCCGGCGACCTGCTGCAGGTGGAGCTGCCGTTCGGCAACTTCGAGTTGAAGCAAGAGACGACGGTACCGATGCTGTGCGTCGTCGGAGGGACGGGGTTCGCGCCGGTGAAGTCCCTGCTGGACGACTTGGTCAGGAAAGGCGTCCAGCGGCCCGTCACGCTGGTCTGGGGCGGCCGAAGCCGGAGCGGCCTGTACCTGATGAGCGCCGTCGAACGCTGGCAGAAGCTGCTGCCCGGCTTCACCTTCATCGCCGCGGTCGAAGACGCGGCGGACGCGCAGGCGCTAGGCGGATTCCAGGGCCGGGTCGACGACGCCGTGCGCGCCCGCTGCCCTTCCCTGGCCGGCCACGAGGTCTATTGTTGCGGCGGGCCGGCGATGGTGGCGGCGGTGAAGAAGGCCTGCGTCGACGAAAGCGGGCTCGACTCTAGGCATTTCTTCAGCGACGTGTTCGTGCCGGGACCGGCCGCGACGTAGCTCGTGCTTACCATGGGGTTTTCACGGAGGCCCGCCAATGATCGAAAAACATCTCGATATCCCGACGCGCGACGGCGCGATGAACAGCTTCGTCGTCTATCCGGAGGAAAGCGGACCGCATCCGGTGGTGCTGTTTTACATGGACGCTCCCGGCAAGCGCGAAGAGCTGCACGACATGGCGCGGCGGCTGGCTTCGGTGGGCTACTACGTGGTGTTGCCGAACCTGTACTACCGGCGCAGCCGCGAC
>JANXVP010000054.1 GCA_025351615.1 Ramlibacter sp.
AAGCGTGGAAGACAAGCTCTGGCAGCCGACTTTCATCATGGAGCACCCGACCGAGATTTCGCCCCTCGCGCGCGCCAACGACCTGCGCACCGAAGTGACCGAGCGCTTCGAGCTCTACATCACCGGCCGCGAGTTCGGCAACGGCTTCTCGGAGCTCAATGACGCGGAAGACCAGGCGGCGCGCTTTGCCGCGCAGGTCGATGCCAAGGACTCCGGCGACGACGAAGCCATGTTCTACGATCACGACTTCGTCCGGGCACTGGAGTACGGCATGCCGCCTGCCGGTGGCTGCGGCATCGGCATCGACCGCCTGATGATGCTGCTCACGGACAGCCCGAGCATCCGCGACGTCATTCTCTTTCCCGCCTTGCGCCGCGAAGCCTGATCGCTGCATGAGCCGCGGAGCCCGCCCCGCGCTGGGGATCGATTTCGGCACCTCGAATTCAGCCGTCTCCTTCATCGGAACCGATGGCATGGCCCGACTGATACCGCTGGAAGACATCGCGACCGCCATGCCGACGGCGGTGTTCTTCAACTCCGAGGACCACAGCACGCACTTCGGGCGGGAAGCTGTCGCGTTGTACCTGGCAGGGGTCGAGGGACGTTTGATGCGCTCGCTCAAGAGCCTGCTCGGAAGCAGCCTGCTGGACGAAGAAACCTCGATCGGCGCCGGCATGCTCAGTTTCAGGGCCATCATCGCGCGCTTCCTCGGCGAGTTGCGCGGCCGTGCCGGTCGTCATCTGGATCACGAGCCGCGGCGAGCCGTGATCGGGCGTCCGGTGCACTTCGTCGACGACGACGCCGACCGGGACGGCCGGGCGCAGGCAGCGCTGCTGGAGGCCGCGATGACGGCCGGCTTCGATGAAGTCTCCTTCGAGCTGGAGCCGATTGCCGCCGCCTTCGACTACGAACGACGCGTCCCGCGCGAGTCGCTGGTGCTGGTGGTCGACATCGGCGGCGGCACGTCGGACTTCACGGTCGTGCGGCTGGGACCGGAGCGGATGAAGCGGCCGGACCGGGCTGCCGACATCCTGGCCACAGCGGGCATCCACATCGGCGGCACCGACTACGACCAGAAACTCAACCTGGAGCAGGTGATGCCCCTGCTCGGCTTTCGCCATGCCGGCCCGTCAGGCCGCGAAGTGCCGAGCCCGACTTTTCTCGACCTCTCCAGCTGGCATCTGATCCACTGGATGTACACCCCCAGGATGCTGCGCCAGGCGCGCGAGCTGCGCAGCAACTACGCTGAGGTGGGTCTGCACGACCGGCTGCTGACGGTACTGGAGCGGCGGCTGGGGCATCTGCTGGCAAGTGAAGTCGAACAGGCCAAGATTCAAAGTTCAGTCCAGGATCAAACTACGGTGATCGACTTGTCGCTGGTGGAGGCAGGATTGCAGGCGACGCTTGGCGCGGACGAGATGGCTCGCCACCTGTCACCGCTGCTGCAGCAGGTCGTGCAGTGCGCCGCGGAATGCGTCGCCCGCGCGGGGCTTCGACCCGCAGGCATCGACGCGATTTACCTCACAGGCGGCTCGTCGTCGCTGCGGCTGTTCCGGAAGACGCTGCGGCATCACTTTACCTCGACCGCGATTGTTGAAGGCGATTTGTTCGGGGGCGTAGCCTTGGGTCTCGCATACGTCGGCCAGCGCGCATGACCTTGAAATATGTCGCGGGCTACCCGCAATCCGTGCAGGAGCTGGTGCGCGACATGCTGGCGCAGGGCCGGATCGGCGCTCTGTTGCTCCAGAAGTATCCGGCTGTGCACGGCGTGCGCACCGACAGGGCGCTGTACGAGTATGTGACGCAGATGAAGGGCGAGTTCCTGCGCAGTTCGGAGCCGCTGAGCAAGGTGGCGTACGACAGCAAGCTGCATGTGATCCGCAACGCCCTCGGAACGCATTCGACGGTGTCGCGAGTGCAGGGTAGCAAGCTCAAGGCGAAGCGGGAAATCCGGGTGGCGACGCTGTTCCGGGAAGGTCCGCCAGAGTTCTTGCGGATGATCACCGTCCATGAACTCGCGCATTTCAAGGAAAAGGAACACGACAGGTCGTTCTACCAGTTGTGCACCCGGATGGAGCCGCAGTACCACCAGTATGAATTCGACCTGCGCCTGTACCTCACGCACATGGAGGAGCATGGAAAACTGTTGTGGGGCTGAAGGCCCCGGCGTCAGGGCAACAGGTCCAGCGCAAGCTCATAGGCCTGAGACGTCATCAGTTCGTCCCAGTGCAAGGCAGGCCCCGAAGGCAACAGTGCCAGGCGCCGCTGCTCGCTGGCCTCGCTGGGCTGCCACCGTCCGGCGCGCCGGGCCTGCGCCAGGCCGTCAAGAAGTTCGTCCACTGCCGCGCCGCCATCCACCGACTGGTTGCAAAGCAGGACCATGTCGCATCCGGCGTTGAGCGCGATGACGCTGGCGTCCACGTAACTCACTTCCCTGCCGTCGATCAGCCGCGCGCCTGCCATGCTCAGGTCATCGCTGAAGACGGCGCCGGCAAAACGCAGCTGGCGACGCAGGATTTCATTGAGCCAGAGGCTGGAAAATCCGGCCGGGCGAGAGTCGACCCTGGGATAGATCACGTGCGCCGGCATCACGCTGCTCAGCACGGTGTCCAGCCACCCGTACGGCGCCGCATCGTCACCCAGGATGGCCTTGAGGCTGCGGCGATCAACCGGAATTTCGGTATGCGAATCGGCCTTGACGAATCCGTGTCCGGGAAAATGCTTGCCGCAACTGGCCATGCCGGCCTGCAGCAATCCGTGGATCAGGCTCCTGGCCAGCAGCGCCACGACACGAGGATCGCGGTGAAACGCGCGGTCACCGATCACGCCGGATTCGCCCCAATCCAGGTCGAGCACTGGAGTGAAGCTGAAATCGACACCGCAGGCCCGCAACTCGGATGCCAGCACGTAGCCGGTTGCGGTCGCTGCATTGCAGGCCGCCATCACGCCGGTGCCGGGCCCGGCCGTGTCATTCACCCACAGCTCACCGAGGGCACGCATCGGGGGCAGGTGGGTGAAGCCGTCGGTGCGAAAGCGCTGCACCCGGCCGCCCTCGTGGTCGACGCAGATCAGCAGGTCCGGCCTCAGCTCCTTCATCTGCGCGCACAGCTGCGTGAGCTGATCGCGGTCCTGCCAGTTGCGGGCGAACAGGATCATGCCCCCCGTCAGAGGGTGGGCCAGGCGACGGCGGTCCGCATCGGTGAGAACCAGGCCGGCAACGTCGAGAATCAAGGGCGCGTGTTCGTTCATTCGCTTGTCTTCTTTTCAACCACGACGAAGCTCGCCGCGTAATCGGTTTCATCGGTGACGCTGACGTGGGCCGAAAGCCCCCGGGCGTCGAACCACTCTTTCAGCGCGCCGTGCAACACGATCACCGGCTGGCCGCTCGCCAGCTTGCCGATTTCGCATTGCCGCCAGGTCATCGGCATCCGCATGCCCAGCCCGACCGCCTTGCTGAAGGCCTCCTTGGCCGAAAAACGGGTGGCCAGGTAGCGCATGCCGCGTTCCGGCCAGCGCGCGCTGCGCATGCGCCAGGTTGCCAGTTCGGCGTCGCTCAGGATCCTGCGGGCAAAGCGTTCGCCGTGGCGCTCCAGCGAGACGCGGATGCGCCGCACATCGCAGATGTCGGTTCCGAGCCCGTAGATCATTGGCTGGGTGAGCCGGCGAAGGCCTTGTGGATGCAGGCGAGATAAGCCTGCACAGTGGCGCGATAACCGAGTTCAAGTGCGTCGGAGACCAGCGCGTGGCCGATCGACACCTCCTGCACACCCGGCACCTGCAGCAGGAATTCCGTCAGGTTGTCGCGGTTTAGGTCATGGCCGGCGTTGACTCCCAGGCCCTCCTGCCGCGCGGCCAGCGCCGCTTGCGAGAAACCGCGCAGTACTTCCTGCGCCTCCGTTGTTCCAGATGCGCGAGCATAGCTTTCGGTATAGAGCTCGACGCGATCGGCGCCAGTCTTCCTGGCTGCCGCCATTGCCTGCGGCACTGGGTCCATGAACAGGCTGACCCGCACACCCAAAGATTTGGCCTCGGCGATCAGCGGCTTCAGGCGCTCGCTGTCACTGGCGAGATCCCAGCCATGGTCACTGGTGGACTGGCCTTCACTGTCCGGGACGAAAGTGCACTGGTGCGGGCGCACCGCGCGGATGAAATCCATCAGGTTGTGGAAAGGATTGCCCTCGATGTTGAATTCAGCAAGGGGCCATTGCTTGAGCAGCTCGTGCAAGTCCTGAACATCGCAGCTGCGGATGTGCCTGCCGTCGGGGCGCGGATGCACGGTGACGCCGTTCGCCCCCGCCTGCAAGCACAGTGTTGCGGCGCGGGTGACACTGGGAATGCCCAACTCGCGCGTATTGCGGATCAGCGCGACCTTGTTGAGGTTCACGGACAACGCGGTCGGCGTAGGGAAAGCGGGACTCATAAGGCCTGCAGGTCTTTCATCATCTGCCGCGTGCGCAGCGTCGCGACACCGCAATGGTAGTGCAGCAGGCTCCGCAGCTGGGGCTTGAGCTGAGCCATTACCGCCGCAGCCTGCGACAGCGTCGCCGAAAAAGGCGCCGGTTGGTCCAGCGCCTGCTGCAGCAACATCCACTGCCATCCTTCCATGCTGGCGCGGCCGTCTCCAGCCGCAGCCTGCACCAGGCCGCCTTCAGGAACCAGGCTGTAGCGAGCTTGCAGCTCCAGGGGGGCCAATGTCGCCGTCTGCATGTCCAGCGACGGAAGCAGCCCGATCTCACGCAGCAGCACCAGTTCAAAGGCGCGCAACGCAGGCTGCAGCGCCTCGCCGTGCTCGGAAGCGAGCACCTGGACGGCGCGGGCATAGGCGTCGAACAGGCCGGCGTGCGGATCGTCACGGGCCAGCAGCCGCAACACCAGCTCATTGAGGTAATACCCCGACAGCAAGGCGTCGCCGGTGGGCATGACCTGGCCACCGACCCACTCGGCGCCCTTGAGCGAGCGAATCTCGGCGTCGCCGCCGAAGCTCACCCGCAATGGTTGCAGCGGCAGCAGGATGGGGCGGAAACTGGAGCTGGGTTTCTTGGCGCCCTTGGCGACCAGCGCCACCCGGCCATGCCGGCGGGTGAACACTTCGAGGATCAGGCTGGATTCGCTCCAGTCATAGCGATGCAGCACGAACGCCGGTTCGTCCGAAATCCTGCTACTCGTAGCCAAAGCTGCGCACCCGCGCCTCGTCGTCGGCCCAGCCGCTGCGCACCTTCACCCACAGTTCGAGAAACACCTTGGCGGCCATCAGCTTCTCCAGCTCCTGCCGGGCTTCGGTGCCGATCCGCTTGAGCCGCTCGCCCTTGTCCCCGATCACCATGGCTTTGTGCCCGTCGCGCTCGACCACGATGGTCGCCGCGATCTTCACCATCCGGCCATGCTTGGGACTGGGCTCTTCCTCGAATTTGTCGATGATCACGGTGGAGGTGTAGGGCAGCTCGTCGCCGGTGAAGCGGAACAGCTTTTCGCGCACGGTTTCGCTGGCCAGGAACTTCTCGCTCCGATCGGTGAGCTCGTCTTCGGCGTACCACCAGGGCTGCTTGGGCAGGTACTTTTCGCAGATGCCAAACAGGCGCTCCACGTCCTTGGCGCTCCTGGCCGACATCGGCACGAACTCGGTGAAGGCGTGGCGCTTCTGCATGTCCTGCAGCCAGGGCGCGATGTCGCCGCGGCGATGCACCTCGTCGAGCTTGTTGGCCACCAGCAGGGCCGGAATGCCGGGCTTGAGCAACTCCAGCACCTTGGCGTCGGCGGGCAGGAACTTGCCGGCCTCGACCACGAACAGCACCAGGTCGACGTCGCCGACCGCGCCCAGCACGGTCTTGTTCAGCGATTTGTTCAAGGCGGTGTTATGGCGGGTCTGGAAGCCCGGCGTGTCGACGAAAACGAACTGCGCCTTGCCCACGGTGCGGATGCCCGTGATGCGGTGCCGCGTGGTCTGTGCCTTGTTCGAGGTGATGCTGATCTTCTGCTTCACCAGCGCATTGAGCAGGGTCGATTTGCCCACGTTCGGCTTGCCCACGATCGCGATCAAGCCGCAGCGCTGGCCGCTTGCAGTTTCCGCGCCCGGTGGCCCCGGAACGGGCCCGGTTGCCGGTCCGTCAACGACAGCTTTCGTAGCATTCGTCATTTTGTCTTCGCTTTCAGGATCAGCAGCATAGCCGCCGCCGCGGCCTGTTCACCAGCGCGGCGGGAAGCGCCGATACCGCGCTCGACCGCGCCAAGTTCCGGCACTTCGCATTCCACGTCGAAGGTCTGCTTGTGCGCGGCCCCCAGTGTGGCCGCAACGCGATAGATCGGCAGCTTCATCTTGCGACCCTGAAGCCATTCCTGCAACTCTGTTTTGGGATCTTTGGCGGTTGCCGGCATCTGCGGTGTGATCTCGACCGATTCGAAGAGCCGCTGCACCAGGGCTTCGGCCGCGACATAGCCGGCATCCAGGTGGACAGCGCCGATCACGGCCTCCAGCGCGTCAGCCAGGATCGAAGGGCGCTTGTTGCCGCCGGAGCGGGACTCACCTTCACCCAGCCGGATCACCTGCGGCAGGCCAAGGGTCACCGCCAGCTGATGCAAGGTTTCCTGCTTGACCAGGTTGGCGCGGACACGGGACAGGTCGCCCTCGGGCAGCGTGCTCAGCCGTCCGTACAGGAGTGCCGCGACAGCGAGGTTGAGGACCGAGTCACCGAGAAATTCGAGGCGCTCGTTGTGGTCGCAGGAAAAACTGCGGTGGGTCAGCGCCCGCACCAGCAGTTGCTGGTCGGCAAACCGGTGCTGCAGGCGATCCTGCAGCGCTGACAGATTGCCATCCACGCTGGCCTGGGCTTTTACTTGGACCGCCCTACATACTTCAGCAGCAGGTAGGCCGGACCGAACATGTGGATTTCCTTGTTGTAGGCGAACTTCACCACAACCTTGTCGCCTTCCTTGGTCACTTCCAGGTCCTTGCCGGAGATCGCATTGATGTCGTCGATCTGGGCCGCCTTGTCGAAGATCTGCTTCACTTCGCCGACGGTGTTGCCGGCCGAGGCTTTCTGCACCGCCTTGAGTGCTGCCTGGTACTCGAGGACGGTCGGGAAAGCCTGCGCCCCCAGCACGCCCAGGGACGCCAGGATGCCAACCACGAACAGCATTCCGAGCAGCGAAAAGCCGCCCTCGCGCGAATTGAGCTGATCCTTCATGTACACACCTTCCGCCGGTTGTTGAAATCTTTTATTCAAAGGAGCCGATGCGTTTCAGGTCGCTGAAATTCATCCACACCAGAAAGGCCCGGCCGACGATGTTGCGGTCGGGCACAAAGCCCCAGTAGCGCGAATCGAGCGAGTTGTCACGGTTGTCGCCCATCATGAAGTAGTACCCCTGCGGCACCCTGCACGTCACTCCCTCGACACTGTAGCGGCAATTTTCCTTGTTTGGAAACTCCGTCACCTCACGCGCATCCAGCCCGGCGCGACGGTCATCGTCGTTCAGGACGCGGTGCCGGTGGCCCCCGAGTTCTTCGTCGAACTGCCTGAAGTAACGCATTGCGTCCCCGTCGAAGAAGTCTGGAATCGCCGTCTTGCTCACCGGTTGCCCGTTGACCGTCAGCTTCTTGTTCAGGTACGCGACCTCGTCGCCCGGCACGCCGACCACGCGCTTGATGTAGTCGAGGCTGGGTTTGGGCGGATAGCGGAACACCATGACGTCGCCGCGCGCCGGCGGCCGCCCGTCCGTGAGCTTGGTGTTGAGGACCGGCAACCGCAGACCGTACGTGTACTTGTTGACAAGGATCAGGTCGCCCACCAGCAGCGTCGGGATCATCGAGCCCGAAGGAATCTTGAACGGCTCGAACAGGAAGGAGCGCAACACGAACACGGCCAGGATCACGGGGAACAAGCCCGCTGTCCAGTCCAGCCACCAGGGCTGCATCAAGAGGCGTTGGCGTCCTGCCGCCAGGTCGCTGTCCACGGGGGCGATCCCGCGGGCGGCGAGCTCGCCCTTGCGCTGCGCGGCCCGGGTTTCCAGCGCCGCAGCGGCAAGGCGCCGGCGCGGCAGGAACACCAGGCGCTCGGCCAGCCAGTACACGCCAGTCACCAGCGTGGCAAGAAACAGCAGCAATGCGAAGTTGCCCTCCACCAGGCCCAGGTACCACGCCCCCGCATAGGCCGCAAAGGCGGCAAGAATCGCCCCGGTCAGGACCTGCATCATTCCTCCACCTGCAATATCGCGAGAAACGCTTCCTGGGGGACTTCAACCGAACCGATCTGCTTCATTCTTTTCTTGCCTGCTTTCTGTTTTTCGAGGAGCTTGCGCTTGCGGCTGATGTCGCCGCCGTAGCATTTTGCCAGCACGTTCTTGCGCAGCGCCTTGATGGTCTCGCGGGCGATGATGTTGGCGCCGATGGCGGCCTGGATGGCCACGTCGAACATCTGCCGGCTGATGATCTCCCGCATCTTGGCCACCACCGCGCGCCCCCGGTACTGGGCCTGCGTCCGATGGACGATGATCGACAGCGCATCGACCTTTTCGCCGTTCAGCAGGATATCGACCTTGACGACGTCGGCCGGCCGGTATTCCTTGAACTCGTAGTCCATCGACGCGTAGCCCCGGCTGACCGACTTGAGCTTGTCGAAGAAGTCCAGCACGATTTCTCCGAGCGGAATCTCATACGTCAGCATGACCTGCCGGCCGTGGTACGCCATGTTCATCTGCTGGCCGCGTTTCTGGTTGGCCAACGTCATCACCGCCCCGACATATTCCTGCGGCATATAGAGGTGCACCGTCACGATCGGCTCCCGGATTTCCTCGAGCTGGCCCTGGTCCGGCATCTTGGACGGGTTTTCGACCATCCTCACTTCGCCATCGCCCTTGACGACCTGGTAGACGACGCTTGGCGCCGTGGTGATCAGGTCCTGGTCGAACTCGCGCTCCAGCCGTTCCTGGACGATCTCCATGTGCAGCAGGCCGAGGAACCCGCAGCGAAAGCCAAAGCCCAGCGCCTGCGACACTTCCGGCTCGTAATGCAGCGAAGCGTCGTTGAGCTTGAGCTTTTCAAGCGCGTCGCGAAGCGAGTCGTACTGGTTGGCTTCGGTCGGGTACAGCCCCGCGAAAACCTGCGGCTGAATTTCCTTGAAACCCGGCAGCGCCTGGGTCGCCGTGAATGCGGCGCCCCCGGTACCGGGCCGCACCAGCGTGATGGTGTCGCCGACTTTGGCCGCCTGCAGTTCCTTGATGCCGGCAATGATGTAGCCCACCTCGCCGGCTTCCAGCGACGGGCGGGATTCGTTGCCCGGGGTGAAGACGCCCAGGCTGTCGGCGTTGTACATCAGGTCGTTGGCCATCAACTTGATCCGCTCGCCCTTCGCCAGCCGGCCGTCGACCACCCGCACCAGCATCACGACGCCGACGTAACTGTCGAACCAACTGTCGACGATCATGGCGCGCAAGGGGCCGTCCGGATTGCCGCGAGGCGCCGGAATCCGCGCGACGATCGCTTCCAGGATTTCGTCGATCCCCATGCCCGTCTTGGCCGAACACGGGATCGCGTGGGTCGCATCGATGCCGATCACGTCCTCGATTTCGGACTTCGCGTTTTCCGGGTCCGCCTGCGGCAGGTCCATCTTGTTGAGTACCGGCACGACCTCGACACCGAGATCGAGCGCGGTGTAGCAATTGGCCACCGTCTGCGCTTCCACACCCTGGCTCGCGTCCACAACGAGCAGCGCGCCTTCACAAGCCGATAGCGAGCGCGATACCTCGTAGGAGAAGTCGACGTGGCCCGGCGTGTCGATCAGATTGAGGTTGTAGACCTGGCCATCCAGTGCCTTGTATTTGAGCGACGCGGTCTGTGCCTTGATGGTTATCCCACGCTCTTTTTCCAGATCCATCGAGTCAAGAACCTGCTCTTGCATCTCCCGGTCAGAAAGTCCTCCGCAGCGCTGGATCAAGCGATCCGCGAGCGTCGATTTGCCGTGATCGATGTGCGCGATGATCGAAAAATTTCTGATGTGATTCATCAACGGGAACGCTTAAGTGATTGAATTCAAACGGCAGCCGGAAAGAAAAAAGGGCGCGTCGAGTGGTGACGCGCCCTAAAC
>JANXVP010000094.1 GCA_025351615.1 Ramlibacter sp.
GTCGCTGTGCACGCGGTGCACAGCGGTACTGCCGTCACCGACGAGCGTTGCTCCAGGGAGCCACCCCAGCGCCTGGTTCAAGGTGAACATGGCGTTATTCATGCCCGCGGCCTGGCGTCGAGGGCGGCCTGGGCGTGCGTCCTGTCGGAGAACGGATGCCTTGCGCCGCCCATTTCCTGGTAGCCCTCATGGCCCTTGCCGGCGATCAGGATCACGTCTTCGGGCGCGGCCGCGGCGACGGTCTCCGAGATGGCAAGACCCCGATCAACCTGCACCTCGACACTTTCGTGATGCGACAGGCCCAGCAGGATCTGGCTGATGATGGCCTCAGGTTTTTCGCTGCGCGGATTGTCGCTGGTCACGACAACGCGGGCGGCATTCTTCTGCGCCACAGCGGCCATCAGGGGACGCTTGCCGGGATCCCGGTCGCCGCCGCAACCGAACACGCACCACAGCTGCCCGCCGCGCTGCGCCGCCAGCGGCTGCAACGCCAGCAGCGCCTTGTCCAGCGCGTCGGGCGTGTGGGCGTAATCCACGGCGACGAGCGGCTGGCCCAGCTGCTGCAGCCGCTCCATGCGGCCAGGCACCGGAAGCAGGTTTGCACATGCCGCGACCGCGTCGGCCAGTGAAACGCCCAGGGCACGCATCGCACCCAGGACGCCCAGCATGTTGGAGACGTTGTATTGGCCGATCAACTGCGTCTGCAGCAGGTGGCGGTCGGCGCCCTCGACCACGGCGAACTGGAGACCTTCGGGTCCATAACCGATCTCCAGCGCCTGCAAGCGGGCGGGCTGCCGGCAGGAGACCGTCCACACGTCCAGCGGTCCTGCCTGTAGCGCCCCGGCAAGCTCGAGCCCTTGGGCGTCGTCGAGATTGATCACCGCGGATTGCAGGCCGCTCCAGCGGAACAATTGCGATTTCGCCTCCCAGTACGACTCCATACTGCCGTGGTAATCGAGGTGGTCCTGGGTGAAGTTGGTGAAGATCGCGACGCGGATGCGGGTGCCATCGAGGCGGCGTTCGACGATGCCGACGGACGACGCCTCGATGGCGCAGGCCTGGACGCCGTCGTCGACGAAGCGCCGGAACTGGCGCTGCAACAGCACCGGGTCGGGCGTCGTCAGGCCGGTGAACTCCACGTCGGGCGGCCGGCCCACGCCCAGAGTGCCGACCACTGCGCACGGGAGGGCGGGGTGCAGGTTCGAGAGCGCCTGTGCGAGCCACCAGGCGATGGACGTTTTTCCATTGGTGCCGGTCACGGCCAGCACTTGCAGCTGCGCCGTCGGATCGCCGTAGTACACCGCAGCGATCGGACCGGTCGCGCCTTTGAGGCTGGCGTAGCCCGCGATGGCCGCCGCGTCGAACGCGAATTCCTCGGCGCCGGTTTTTTCCACGAGACAGGCCACAGCACCCAGAGCGAGGGCCGAGGCGACGTGCCTGCGGCCGTCGGTCGCCGCGCCCGGCCAGGCGATGAAACCGTCTCCGGGATGGATGCGGCGGCTGTCGCTGTGCAGCGTGCCGGTGACGCGCGCACGCAGCCATCCGGCAGCTTCGGCGGGACTGTGCAGTTGCTGTATCAGAACGATTCCTCCACCGCGTCCACCACGATCTGCGGCTTGACGTTCATGTCGGGCTGGACACCCATCATGCGCAGCGTCTGCTGCACCGTGGCGCTGAAAACCGGCGCCGCGACGTCGCCGCCGAAGTACTTGCCGGCCGTCGGCTCATCCACCATGACGGCAACGATGATGCGCGGCTTGTCGATCGGCGCCAGCCCCACGAACCACGAGCGGTACTTGTTGCTGGCGTAACTCTTGCCGACCTGCTTGTGGGCCGTACCCGACTTGCCGCCCACCGAATAGCCCAGGGTCTGGGCCTTGGGACCGGTGCCTCCTGGACCGGCAGCCATCTGCAGCATGGTGCGGATCTCCGCCGCGGTCCTGGCGGAAAACACCCGCGTGCGCACTGCCGCATCGCCGGTCTTGAGCAAGGTGGCCGGAATGATCTGGCCGTCGTTGGCGAACACCGTGTACGAGCGGGCCATCTGGAACAGCGAGGCCGACAGGCCGTAGCCGTACGACATGGTGGCCTGTTCCACCGGCCGCCAGCTCTTGTAGGGACGCAGGCGGCCGCTGACTGCGCCCGGGAACGTGATTTGCGGCTTCTGCCCGAACCCCACTTCGGAGAAGACCTCCCACATCTCGCGCGGCTGCATCTGGAGCGCGATCTTCAGTGTGCCGATGTTGCTGGACTTCTGGATCACCTGCTGGACGGTGAGCAGGCCGTGGGCGTGCGAATCAGAAATTTTCGCACCGCCGATGACCACGTAGCCGGGAGCGGTCTGGATCTGGGTCTGCGGCGTGACGCGCCCGGTTTCCAGCGCCAGGCCGATGGTGAACGGCTTCATCGTCGAGCCGGGCTCGAACACGTCGGTCAATGCCCGGTTGCGCAATTGCTCGCCGCTCAGGTTCTGCCGCTTGCCCGGCGCGTAGCTCGGGTAATTGGCAAGGGCCAGCACCTCGCCGCTGACTGCGTCGAGGACCACCACGCTGCCCGCCTTGGCCTTGTTTTCCAGCACCGCGTCCCGCAGCTTCTGGTAGGCGAAGAACTGCACCTTGCTGTCGATGGAGAGCTGCAGGTCGCGCCCATCCACCGGGGGAACCTGCTCACCCACGTCCTCGACGACGCGGCCGAGCCTGTCCTTGATCACCCGGCGCGAGCCGGCCCGGCCCGACAGTTCCTTTTCGAACGCCAGCTCCATGCCTTCCTGGCCCTTGTCCTCGACGCTGGTAAACCCGACCACGTGCGCCGCGGCTTCGCCTTCCGGATACTGGCGCCGATATTCCATGCGCTGGTGAATCCCCTTGAGATTGAGCGCCGCGATTTCGCGGGCCACCGCTTCGTCCACCTGGCGTTTGATCCAGACGAACGTCTTGTCCTCGT
>JANXVP010000121.1 GCA_025351615.1 Ramlibacter sp.
CGGGGCCTGATGGCCAAGCCGGACGGCTCGATCATCGAGACGCCCATCACGGCCAACTTCCGTGAAGGCCTGAACGTGCTGCAGTACTTCATCTCCACCCACGGCGCCCGCAAGGGCCTCGCGGACACGGCGCTGAAGACCGCGAACTCCGGCTACCTGACGCGCCGCCTGGTCGACGTGACGCAGGACCTGGTGGTGGTCGAGCAGGATTGCGACACCCACGAAGGCTCGCTGATGCGCGCCATCGTCGAGGGCGGTGAAGTGATCGAATCCCTCAGGGACCGGATCCTCGGACGCACTGCGGCCGAAGACGTGCTGCACCCGGAGAGCCGCGCCGTGATGGTGCCGTCCGGCGGCATGCTGGACGAAGACCTGATCGAGGAGCTGGAAGCGGCCGGCGTCGACGAGGTCAAGGTGCGCACGGCGCTGACCTGCGCCACGCGCTTCGGCATCTGCGCCAAGTGCTATGGCCGCGACCTCGGCCGCGGCGGCCTGATCAACATCGGCGAAGCGGTCGGCGTGATCGCGGCCCAGTCGATCGGCGAACCCGGCACCCAGCTGACGATGCGGACCTTCCACATCGGTGGCGCCGCGTCGCGCGCGGCCATCGCCTCCAGCGTGGAAGCCAAGTCCAACGGCGTGATCGGCTTCAACGCGACGATGCGCTACGTGACCAACAGCAAGAAGGACCTGGTGGTGATCGCCCGCTCCGGCGAGATCGTCATCCACGACGAGCATGGCCGCGAGCGCGAGCGGCACAAGGTGCCGTACGGCGCGGTGCTGGCGGTGAAAGCCGACCAGACCATCAAGGCCGGCCACGTGCTCGCCAACTGGGACCCGCTGACGCGACCGATCATCACGGAATTCGCCGGGCAGGTGCGCTTCGAGAACGTCGAGGAAGGCCTCACGGTCGCCAGCCAGGTGGACGAAGTCACCGGCCTGTCGACGCTGGTCGTGATCGACTCCAAACGCCGCGGCGCGGTGAAGGTGGTTCGGCCGCAGGTCAAGCTGATCGACGCCCAGGGCAATGAGGTGAAAATCCCCGGCACCGACCACTCGGTGACCATCGGCTTCCCGGTGGGCGCGCTGATCCAGGTTCGCGACGGCCAGGCCGTGGCCGGCGGCGAAGTGCTGGCCCGCATCCCGATCGAAGGCCAGAAGACGCGCGACATCACGGGCGGCCTGCCGCGCGTGGCCGAGCTGTTCGAAGCCCGTTCGCCCAAGGACAAGGGCGTGCTGGCCGAGATGACCGGCACGGTGTCGTTCGGCAAGGAGACCAAGGGCAAGATCCGCCTGCAGATCACCGATCCCGAAGGCGGCGTGCACGAGGAGCTGGTGCCCAAGGAGAAGAACATCCTGGTGCACGAGGGCCAGGTCGTGAACAAGGGCGAGTCCGTGGTGGACGGCCCGGCCGACCCGCAGGACATCCTGCGTCTGCTGGGCGCGGAAGAACTGGCGCGTTACATCGTCGACGAAGTGCAGGACGTGTATCGCCTGCAGGGCGTGAAGATCAACGACAAGCACATCGAGGTGATCGTGCGCCAGATGCTGCGCCGGGTCGTGGTAGAGAACGTGGGCGATTCGAACTACCTGGCCGGCGAGCAGGTCGAGCGTTCGGAGATCCTGGACACCAACGACAGGCTGCGCGGCGAGGGCAAGATCCCGCCGACCTACAGCAACCTGCTGCTGGGTATCACCAAGGCGTCGCTGTCGACCGATTCGTTCATCTCCGCGGCGTCCTTCCAGGAAACCACGCGCGTGCTGACCGAAGCGGCGATCATGGGCAAGCGCGACGAGCTGCGCGGCCTGAAGGAAAACGTCATCGTCGGCCGCCTGATTCCCGCGGGCACCGGCATGGCGTACCACCAGGCGCGCAAGGCCAAGGACATGATGGACGAGGCCGAGCGCCGCGCCATTGCCGAGTCCGAAGCGGCGGAGCTGGCCAGCATCGGCGAAGGCGCGGTGGTGCCGGAAGCCAGCGAAGGCGCATCGGCCGAGTAACGGCACAGCGCGCCAGGCGCGGCCAGAGCGCCCCGGTCTGCCCAGTGCAGGCCGGGGCGTTTTTTTTGCGGCCTGTGGGGACGATCGGCGACGCCTCAGCGTGGACAATACGGCCCATGTCGAATCCGCTTGTGCTCTGGGGCATCGCCGCCGCGCTGTTGTTCTGGTCGGTCGGTGCGTACAACCGGCTGGTGCGGCTGCGTTCGGACGCCAACGAGGCCTTCGCCGCGATGGCGGCTGAACTGACGCGGCAGGCTGAGCTGGTCCATGCCAGCATGCCGGCATCGATGATCCACACCGGCCTCACACAGCCGGGCGAATTGCTCGACGAGGTGACCCAGTTGTGGGATGGGCTGCGCGCCGCGGCAACGCAGCTCACGGTGTCCATTGCCGCAATGCGGCCGCGCCCGCTGCAGCCGGAAGCTGCGGCGGCACTGTGCGAAGCCCGTGACGTGCTGATCAGCGCGTGGATCCGTGTCGACCAGGAGGCCAGCGACCTGGCCGGCTCGTCCATTCCCGAGGCGCTCACCCAGCAATGGCAGCAACTGTCAGCCCAGTCGCGCTCGGCGGGCGAGCACTTCAACCAGGCAGTCGGCCGGTACAACGATGGGATCGGCCAGTTTCCGGCGCTGCTGCTGGCCGGGCTGTTTGGCTTCAAGCCGGCCCGGGGGGTATGAGCTGCCATCCAGCTTCGGACAGCGCGCGATGCTGAACGCAACGCCCGTTCCCCTGTGGCGCCAGCTTCAGGCAGCGTCCCGGGTGCTGGCCGCGGTTCGCGGTGGCGAGTCGGCCACGCCCGCGTTGGCGCGCGTCGAAGCGACGCTGCGGCCCGGCGCCCAGGCCCTTGCCTTCCAGGCGCTGCGCTACCTGGGCCGGGCCGAGGCGCTGCGCCGCTTGCTCGCCTCCCGGGCACCGCCGCCCGCAGCCGACGCGCTGCTGTGTACGGCGCTGGCCCTGGCGTGGAACGAGAGTGACGCCCCTTACGAGGGCTTCACCCTGGTCGACCAGACGGTCGAAGCGGCCAAGCGTGATCCAGCAGCGCGCGGCCAGGCCAACTTCATCAATGCCTGCCTGCGCCGCTTCCTGCGCGAGCGCGAGGCGCTGGTCGCGGCGAGCAGCCGCGATCCGGTGGCCCGCTGGAACCATCCGCGCTGGTGGATCGACCGGCTGCAGGCGGATCATCCGCAGCAGTGGGAGGCGATCCTGCACGCCAACAACGCACAGGCGCCCATGACCTTGCGGATCGACACCCGGAAAATGCCGCGCCCCGAGTATTTGCAAATGCTGGCGGCCGCGGGCCTGGCGGCAACGCCTGTGGGTGACTACGGCGTGGTGCTGGAGCGGGCGCAGCCGGTGCACCAGATCCCGGGCTTCGACCTGGGGCTGGTGTCCGTGCAGGACGCGGCCGCCCAGCTGGCGGCGCCCTTGCTGCTGGACGGAACGACCGGCAGGACCGGGCCGCTGCGCGTGCTCGACGCCTGCGCGGCTCCCGGCGGCAAGACTGCCCACCTGCTGGAGCTGGGGGCCGTCGACGTCACGGCGCTGGATGTGGACCCGGCCCGTTGCGAGCGGATCGTGGACACGCTGCAGCGCATCGGGTTGCAGGCCCATGTCGTCACCGCCGATGCGGGACGGCCGTCGACGTGGTGGGACGGCGTGCCGTTCGACGCGATCCTGCTCGACGCGCCCTGCACCGCTTCGGGCATCGTCCGGCGCCACCCGGACGTGCGCTGGCTGCGCCGCGAAAGCGACATCGCGCAGCTGGCTGCGCAACAGGCGCGCCTGCTGGCCGCGCTGTGGCCGCTGCTCGCTCCGGGCGGGAGAATGCTGTATTGCACCTGCTCGGTTTTTCGGGCGGAAGGCGAGGCCCAGATGCAAACG
>JANXVP010000131.1 GCA_025351615.1 Ramlibacter sp.
CCGGCTGATGAGCGGGCAGTTCTACGCCGCTGCCAAGAACGTCGGCAAGGACGTGCTCAAGGTCGCGCCGCCGCTGTTCGAACTGGCCAAGCGCTTCGAAGAGGGCGCCAAGGGCCTGGTCGTGCCGGCGACGCTGTTCGAGAAATTCGGCTTCAACTACATCGGACCGATCGACGGCCACGACCTCGATTCGCTGATCCCGACGCTGGAGAACATCAAGCATCTCAAGGGCCCGCAGTTCCTGCACGTCGTGACGCGCAAGGGCCAGGGCTACAAGCTGGCCGAGGCCGATCCGGTCGCTTACCACGGGCCGGGCAAGTTCGATCCGGCGGTGGGACTGGTCAAGTCGGGCGCGGTGTCCAAGCCGACATTCACGCAGGTGTTCGGACAGTGGCTCTGCGACATGGCGCAGCAGGATTCGCGGCTGGTCGGCATCACCCCGGCGATGCGTGAAGGCTCGGGCCTGGTCGAATTCGAGAAGCGCTTTCCCGACCGCTATTTCGATGTCGGCATCGCGGAGCAGCACGCCGTCACCTTTGCCGCCGGCATGGCGACCGAAGGCCTGAAGCCGGTCGTCGCGATCTATTCCACCTTCCTGCAACGGGGCTACGACCAGCTGATTCACGACGTCGCGATCCAGAACCTGCCGGTGGTGTTCGCGCTCGATCGCGCTGGCCTGGTCGGGGCCGACGGGTCCACCCACGCGGGCGCCTACGACATCCCGTTCCTGCGCTGCATTCCTAACCTGGCCATCGCGTGTCCGGCCGACGAAAACGAATGCCGCAAGCTGCTGACCACCGCCTTCGGCCAGGACCATCCGGTGGCGGTGCGCTATCCGCGCGGCGCGGGCGCCGGCGTCGCAGTGGAGCCTGGCCTGCAAGCGCTGCCGTTCGGCAAGGGCGAAGTCAGGCGCTGGCGTGCCGGTGCGCCGGACGACGCCTGCAAGGGGGTCGCAATCCTGGTGTTCGGGACGCTCCTGTATCCGGCGCTGCAGGCTGCCGGGCGGCTCGATGCGACGGTGGTGAACATGCGGTGGGCCAAGCCGATCGACACCGAACTGCTGCTCTCGATCGCGCAGCAGCATGAGGCGCTGGTGACGCTCGAAGAGGGGGCCGTGATGGGCGGCGCCGGCAGCGCAGTGACCGAGGCTTTGAACGCCGCTGGCTGCGTGAAGCCGCTGCTGCAGCTGGGCCTGCCCGACCAGTTCATCGAGCACGGCGACCACGCCGCTCTGCTTGCGCTGCAGGGGCTGGACGCGGCGGGGATCGAAGCTTCGGTGCGAGGCCGTTTCGGCTGGCTGGTGGAGCGTGCCGCACCGGCCCTGAAGATCGTCGGCTGAGCGCGCGGCGGATGCGGGTTCGCCCCCGCAATTCACAAGGGAAAACCCCCGAATATCGGAGGGAGTGGCTTCCTAGAATGGGCGGCGGCCTGGGTGTGACTTGCGTTGTGTCGACCCGTGGCTGCCGTCCCTTTATTGTCCGAGGAGCACCCCACATGGATCGTCGTTCAGTCATCAAAAACGCGGGCATCGCAGGCATTCTTGCGGCAGGCATGGCTCCAGCCGTGCATGCGCAAGCTGCGGTCCGGTGGCGGATCGCGTCGAGTTTCCCGAAGTCGCTCGACACGATCTACGGTGGCGCCGAGACCTTCGCCAAGGCCGTAAGGGCCATGTCGGGCGGAAAATTCGAGGTCTCCACGCACGCGGCCGGCGAACTGATGCCGGCTTTCGGCGTGGTCGACGGCGTGCAGCAGGGGTCGATCGAGGGCGCCCACACGGCGCCGTATTACTTCTTCGGCAAGAACGAATGCTTCGCGCTCGGCTGCGCGATTCCCTTCGGATTGAACAGCCGGCAGATGACGGCCTGGATGCTCGAAGGAAACGGCCTGAAGCTGATGCGCGAGTTTTATGCGCAGTACAACATCGTCAACTTCCTCGGCGGCAACACCGGGGCGCAGATGGGGGGCTGGTTCCGCAAGGAGATCAAGAGCACAGCCGACCTCAAGGGGCTGAAGTTCCGCATCGGCGGTTTCGCCGGCAGGGTGATCGAGCGCCTGGGGGGCGTGCCCCAGAACATTCCTGGCGGAGAAATCTACCCGGCGCTGGAAAAAGGCACGATCGATGCGGCCGAGTGGGTGGGCCCCTACGACGACCAGAAGCTGGGCTTCGCCAAGGTGGCGCCCTACTACTACTACCCGGGCTGGTGGGAAGGCGGCCCCGAGCTCGACTTCTTCTTCAACCAGAAGGCGTTCGACGCGCTGTCGGCCGAGAACAAGGCGATCGTGGAAGCGGCGGCCATGCAGGCCCACGTGACCATGCAGGCCCGCTACGACGCGGTCAATCCCGGCGCGCTCAAACAGCTGGTCGGCGCCGGCACCAAGCTGCGCCCGTTCCCGGCGGACATGATGAATTCCGCTTACAAGGCTTCGATGGAGCTGTACGACGAACTCAACGCGAAGAACGAGAGCTGGAAGAAAATCTACGCCGACTTCTCCAAATTCCGCGCCGACCAGAACCTGTGGTTCCGCTTCACCGAAGCCACTTTCGACCGCTTCATGCAGGCACAGAAGCTGTAGCAGCCTCCGCCGCCACGCGGGCCGCGCCTCGTGCGCGGCTTTCTTTTGGCTGGCCGCATGCTTTAGTTGTAGCCTGGAAAGCGGGACTATCATCCTGGGCTTCAACACAGGAGTCCTTCCATGGATCGTCGTGCCCTCATCAAGAACGCCGGCATCGCCGGTGTGCTCGCGGCCGGCATCGCACCGGCCGTCCACGCGCAGGCCGCAGTGCGCTGGCGCCTGGCCTCCAGCTTCCCCAAATCCCTGGACACGCTGTTCGGCGGCGCCGAAGTGTTTGCCAGGTCCGTGCGCGCGATGTCCGGTGGCAAGTTCGAGATCTCCACCCATGCAGCCGGCGAGCTGATGCCCGCTTTCGGCGTGGTGGACGGCGTCCAGCAGGGGTCCGTCGAGATGGCGCAGACCGCGCCTTACTACTTCTTCGGCAAGGACGAGGCTTTCACGCTCGGCTGCGCGATTCCGTTCGGCCTGAACAGCCGCCAGCTGACTGCCTGGATGTATGAAGGCAACGGCCTGAAGCTGATGCGCGAGTTCTACGCCAAATACAACATCGTCAACTTCCCGGGCGGCAACACCGGCGCGCAGATGGGTGGCTGGTTCCGCAAGGAAATCAAGAGCAGCAAGGACTTGAAGGGCCTGAAATTCCGCATCGCGGGTTTCGCCGGCAAGATCATGGAACGCATGGGCGTGGTGCCGCAGAACCTGCCGGGCGGCGAGATTTACACCGCGCTGGAAAAAGGCACGATCGACGCCGCCGAATGGGTG
>JANXVP010000134.1 GCA_025351615.1 Ramlibacter sp.
GTCGCTGGTGGTGCTGGCCCTCGCCGGCGCCGCCGACATGGTCAGCGTGGTCATCCGCCAGACCCTGATGCAGCTGGAGACTCCCGACCACATGCGTGGGCGCGTCGCCGCCGTCAGCACGCTGTTCGTGGGCGCCAGTAACCAGCTGGGCGAGTTCGAATCCGGCATTACAGCGGCCGCGGTGGGTCCGATCGCGTCCGTGGTCCTCGGTGGACTGGGGACACTCGGTGTCGCCCTGGCTTGGGGCCGCCTGTTCAAGCCCTTGGCCGCTCGCCAGACCTTACGGGCGGAGCCGGGGCCGCAAACCTGATCCTGGAGAAGTCATGAAGCAAGAAAACACCGTAGATCTGCCGCCGGACGTGGACCCGAAGTCGCGCTTCCGCCTGCCCTTGCCGCGCCGCGAAGACCTGGACGAGGCCGGCCGACGGGACTTCGACCGCGCTAACAGTCCCGGTCTCATCGCCGGGCTGCAGGGCCCCGCCGGAATCCGGCTTTACAGTCCAGGTATCTCGCCGCACCTGTCCGCTCTGAATACGTACCTGCGCCAGCAGGCCGGCTTTCCGCCCGCCATCCGCGAGGTCGCCATCCTGGCGACTGCTCGCGAGATGGACAGCCAGTTCGAGTGGGTTGCGCATGAAGGCGAAGCGCTGAAAGAAGGCGTGTCGCAGGCGGTGGTGGAGGCTATCAAGCACCGGCGCAGCACCGAAGGCTTGCCCCAGGACGAGGCGCTGGTGATCGAGCTGGCGCGCCAGCTCTGGCGGGACCACAAGGTGAAGCCAGAGATATTCGCCCGACTGAAGGACATCTACGGCCCCCGCCAGCTCATCGACCTTGTGGTGCTGATGGGCACGTACGCCAACACAGCGGCAATGCTGGCGCTCGTCGACATGCAGATCCCGGAGGGCAAGGAGCCCTTGCTGCCCATTCCCTGAGGATTGGTTAACCGAACCGTCAAGACGGCGGCCTCTTTCCTCAATGGACAGGGCGCGCACCAGAGCGAACAATCGCCTCATAGCAATGGAGACAGAGTGAACAGATCGATGAAGGCGGTACGCTCGACACTGGTCGCGGTAACGGCCGCCGCCAGCGTCGCGTTCGCCCAGGCACCGTACCCATCCAAGCCGATCCGGTTGCTGGTGCCCTATGCACCTGGCGGCATCGCAGATCTGTCAGCGCGCGTCGTGATGCAGAAAGCGGCTGCCGGCCTGGGCCAGCCCGTCATCATCGAGAACCGCCCTGGGGCGGGCTCGATGGTGGCTGCCAACACCGTCGCCAAAGCGAACCCGGATGGCTACACCCTGCTACTGATCGGCAACAGCTCCGCACTGGCGCCGCTGCTGTTCAAGTCGCTGCCGTACGACGTGCTGGCCGACTTCACCTACATCTCCTCTTTCGCATTCTTCGACATTGCATTGATCGCCGGCAAGGACTCTTCTTTCAACTCCGTGCGTGACGTGCTGGAGTACGCCAAGCAAAACCCGGGCAAGTTGAACGTCGGGACCATCAGCATCGGCACCACCCAGCACCTGGCGTCTGAGTTGTTCAAGACCTCCGCCGGCGTGTCACTGCAGACGGTGCCCTACAAGTCCAGCGCTGAGGTGCTGACCGCCCTCAGGTCTGGTGACGTGCAGGCTGCCTTCGAGATCACGGCGCCCATCATGGGCCAGATCGCGTCGGGCAACATCAAGGTCCTCGGCGTCGCATCCAGCAAACCCTCACCGGCCCTGCCGAATGCGCCAACCATCTCCGCCACTGTTCCCGGCTTTGCCGCGAGCTCCTGGAGCGGCGTCGAAGCGCCGGCACGCACGGCGGCGGCGGTGGTCGCACGGCTGCACCGCGAGATCGAAAAAGCCCTCGCCGACCCCGAGGTGAAACAGAAGCTGGTCGCAGCGGGCGTGGAGCCGCGGTCCAGCACGCCGGAGCAGACCTGGGCCCAGATCGACGCGGACATGCTCAAGTGGAAAACCGTGATCCAGCAGGCCCGGATCGAACGCCAATAGCAACCGACACAAAGCAGGAAGCACGCAGAATTATGACCAAGAACGTTATCGACATCCATCCGCACATCATCAGTACCGACACCAAGAAGTACCCCCGGGCCCCGTTGGGCGGCAAGCAATCCACCTGGTCGGAGGAGCGCCCGACATCCACCGAGCAACTGCTGGCGGCGATGGACGAGGCGGGCGTGGCCAAGGCCGCCATCGTGCAGTCGTCGACCTGCTACGGGTTCGACAACTCGTACGTGGCCGATGCGGTGGCGCAATACCACGATCGATTTACCGGCGTCTTCTCTGTGGACATGCTGGCGCCCAACGCCGCGGAACGCATCCGCTACTGGGTGGGCCGCAAGCTGACCGGTCTGCGCCTGTTTACCGCGGGCAGCACCATGGAAGGCCAGGGCGACTGGCTGGCCGACCCCCGCAGCTTCGCCGGGTGGGACGCCGCCGGCGAACTGGGGATTCCCGTGTGCGTGCAGATGCGCATCGCCGGCATGCCGCAGTTGCAGGTACTTCTGGACCGCTACCCGCACGTCAAGATCATCATTGATCACTTCCTCGCCACCCCGCTCGATGATGGCCCGCCCTACAAGGAGGCGGGCACCTTGCTGGGGCTGGCGAAGCATCCCAACATCTACCTCAAGTACACCCCGGTGATCGTGAAGAATGCGCGCAAGGGAAAAGCCACGCCCGAAACCTTCTTCCCCATCGTGCTCAAGGAGTTCGGCGCCAGGCGCATCGCCTGGGGTTCGAATTTTCCCGCGACTGCCGGGACGCTGAAGGAGCTGCTTGATGACAGCAGTGCCGCCATGGCGTCGGCGTCGGCAGACAACCACGAGTGGATCTTCCGCAAGACCGCCGAGAGCCTCTACCCCGTACTGAAGTAAGCAAAGACAGCCATGATCATCGACTGCCACGGCCACTACACGACAAACCCGAAGTCGCTCGACGAATACCGCAGGCTGCAGGTCGCCAACTGCGGCTGCACGGCACCCGGCAGCGGCCGGCTGCTCGCGCGCCCGGTCATCACCGACGACGAGCTGCGCGAAAGCATCGAGAAGAACCAGTTGCGCATCCAGAAGGAGCGCGGCACCGACCTCACCATCTTCTCGCCGCGTGCGGTCGGCATGGGCCACCACTTGGGCAACGAGCAGACCAGCAAGGAATGGTCGACGGTCTGCAACGACCTGATACATCGCATCGTGGGTCTCTTCCCGCAGAACTTCGTCGGCGTGTGCCAGCTGCCGCAAAGCCCTGGTGTGCCAGCGAAGAACTGCATCCCCGAGCTGGAGCGTTGCGTCAAGGAGCTCGGCTTCATCGGCTGCAACTTGAACCCGGACCCGACCGGTGGCATGTGGACCGACCCGCCGTTGCATGACAAGGACTGGTGGTATCCCTTGTTCGAGAAGTTGGTGGAGCTGGACGTGCCCGCCATGATCCACGTCAGCGGCTCGTGTAACCCGCATTTCCATGCCACCGGCGCGCACTACATCAATGGCGACACCACCGCGTTCATGCAGTGCCTCACGTCAAAGATCTTCCAGGACTTCCCGACGCTCAAGTTCATCATTCCGCACGGCGGCGGCGCGGTGCCTTACCACTGGGGGCGCTACCGCGGCATCGCCCTGGACATGGGTCTGGGCGAGCTCAAGGAGTTGCTGCTGAAGAACGTGTTCTTCGACACCTGCGTCTACCACCAGCCGGGCATCGACCTGCTGATGAAGGTGATCCCGACGGAGAACATCCTGTTCGCCTCCGAAACCGTGGGGGCCGTGCGCGGCAGGGACCCGGACACCGGCAACTTCTTCGACGACACGCGGCGCTACATCGATGGCGCGTCCCTGTCGGCCGCGGACAAGGCGAAAATCTACTCTGGCAACGCGCAGCGCGTGTTCAGCCGGTTGAAGCTGCCGGCCTGAGCACGTGCGCCCTCCGATTAGCAAGAAGGCGCCCGGCCGGGAATGGTCGGGCGTTTCACCTTAGACGGCTTGTGGAGCGCAAGCTGTCCATGGTGTCAATCACGCGTTCGATGCGCACGGCCGGATCCGGAAGATCGACCAGGAACATCGTCGCCTGGGCTACCTCCCCGGTGCCGGAGCGCGCCATGACGATCCCGACTTCGGCACCCTCGGCTCCTGTGATGAACATCTTGCGTCCGGTGATCACCCATGCGCCACCGTCCTGCACGGCTGTGGTCTGCAGCATGGAAGGGTCGGAGCCCGCGCCGCCTTCGGCCGCTGGCTCTGTCATAGAGAAGGCGGAGCGCGCCTGGCCGCTGGCCAGCTTGTCGAGGAA
>JANXVP010000152.1 GCA_025351615.1 Ramlibacter sp.
GGCGATCGTCGGCAGCGCCACCTTGACGCAGAGCGGGTCGCGGCTGACTGTGACCACGCAGAATGGCGCCGGCACCAACCACTCCGCAATCAACTGGCAAAGCTTCGGCGTTGCGGCCGGCACCAGCACGTGGTTCGCGCAGCCCGGCAGCACCAGCACCTCCATCAACCGCGTACTGGGACCGGATCCCAGCGCCATCTTCGGTACGCTCGGTTCCAACGGCCGGCTGGTGCTGGTCAACCCTGCCGGCATCACGGTGGGAACAGGCGCGGTCGTCGATACGGCGGGCTTCACCGCGTCCACCCTTCGCATGAGCGATGCCGACGCGCTTGCCGGCCGGCTGGTCTTCGGTGGCGACGCAATGGACAGCGCGGCGCTGCAGATCGGCGGCAAGGTCGTCGCGCGCGGCGGCGACGTGGTGTTGATCGCCCCGACCATCGCAGTGGGCGACGCGGGCGTGGTCCAGTCCATCGGCGGCGACACCATCCTGGCGGCCGGCCGCAAGGTATCGATCACGGGGCGCGGCCTGGAAGGCATCCACCTCGACCTCTCCGCCCCCTCAGACCAGGCACTCAACCTCGGCACGCTGAAAGGCGACTCGGTCGGTATGTTTGCCAGCCAGCTGCGGCACAGCGGTTTGGCCCAGGCGCAGTCCGCCAGCCTCGAGGGCGGCAGGCTGGTGTTGCGTGTCGGTGGCGACGCGCTGGTGGACGGAAAACTCGATGCCAGTTCGGCCCGCGGCCACGGAGGATCGGTCGACGTGTTCGGTGGCCGCGTCGCGCTGTTCGGCTTGGCGCAGGTCGACGTCTCCGGCGCAACCGGCGGTGGCCAGGTGCGTATCGGCGGCGATTACCAGGGCTCGAATGCAGCGGTTCCCAATGCTTCGCACACCTTTGTCGGCGCCGACGTCCAGGTAAACGCAGACGCGCGCGACAGCGGCAATGGCGGCCGCGTCATCGTCTGGTCCGACGAGATGACGCGGATGCAGGGTCATCTGTCGGCGCGCGGCGGGGCCAACGGCGGCGATGGCGGCTTTGCCGAAGTCTCCGGCAAGCAGTCCCTGGAGTTCACCGGACGCGCAGACCTGCGGGCACCGACCGGACGGGCTGGTAGCCTGCTGCTCGATCCCAACGACATCACGATCGTGGCCGGCAGCCCAGCGACAGACGCGAATCCGCCACCCGCGCCCACTCCGGCGCCCACTCCGGCGCCAACTCCGGCGCCAACTCCGGCACCGACGCCTGCGCCAACTCCGGCACCTACTCCGGCACCTACTCCGGCACCGACGCCTGCGCCAACTCCGGCACCCACTCCGGCGCCGACCCCAGTCCCCACCCCTGCTCCGACCCCTCCACCAACGCCGGCGCCGACCCCTGCGCCGACGCCTGCACCGGGGTGGACTTTTAGTGGCGGGCCCGCTAGCGCCTTTGTCACTGTGAGGGATCTGCAAGACCAGCTTGCGCTGGGCAACGTGCAAATCCGGACAGATGGTGGGACGGGCGGGAGCGGCAACATCACTGTTGCCCCCGGCGCGAATGTCAGCTGGAGCAGCGGTAACGGGCTGGTCCTGTTTGCAGACAATGGCATCGCGGTCAATGCCAACCTCTCGGCGACAGTCCCGGTGACCGGGACAGCCAACGGCAGCCTGGTACTCCACGCGACAAGCGGGAACATCACCCAGGGGGCCGGAACGTCGATCAAGGTCGGCCAGCTGGTGGCAATCACAGGGGCAGGCAGTGTCACCCTGACCCAGGCGAATAACGTCGCCACGCTTGCGGGAACGGCCACTGGCGCCTTCAATTTCGTGAACGCAAGCGCTCTCACCGTGGATTCGATCACCACGCCGTTGACCGGCGCGGTCAACGGGATCGCCAGCAATGCCGGCGTTTTGCTCCAGACGACAGGCAGCAACGCCAACCTGTCGTCCACCAGCGCAGGCAGCATCTATGGCCTGTCAGGCGTGACGCTGACAACGTCCGGGGGGGGCAGCGACGTGGCGCTCAATGCAGGCGTCTATGGCAACCTTGGTGTGCTGAAAATCAGCGCCACGCGTGACGTGATCGTGGGGAGCAGTGGGACGGTCCACCTCATCGGCAACAGCGGAGTCGATATTCACGCCGGCAAAACCGCGAGTTTTTTGTCCAGTAGCGCGGTGCAAACTTTTGGCTTCCCTGTGGCGATCCAGGCCGACAACGGCGACATCGCTGGCGACGTTCAGATCAACACCTTCGGATTCAACCCCAGCGTCAATGCCCGCTCCGTGACCCTGGTCGCATCTGGCGACGTGCGTTTCGGCAGCATTTCGGCCTTGGGTTCCTTCTCGACCCGTGGCGGCCAAGTCGCCATTTCGGCTGGCGGCTCCGTCATGGGCAATTCCATCCAGACAACGGGCGGGTTCGGATCCACACCCGGATCCGGATCCAACCCCACGTCAGCGGGGGACATCTCGATTTCGGCCCCCAATGGCAGCTCCAATATCAACACCATTACTGCGCAAGGCGGTGGCAGCATCTCCGGACCTGCTGGCAACGGCGGGCTGGTCACGATCACGGCGGACAACGGCGTTTATGGCACGTCGATCATCTCCAACGGGGGCAATTCTACTTCTGGCACGGCCATTGGCAGCGGTCGCGGCGGCGCTGGGGGCACCGTCACGCTGACGTCTCGCGCTGGCAACATCTCTTTCAACTCTAGCGGGTTTATCACCGCCTTCGGAGGCAGCGGACTGTCGGGCGGGCAAGGCGGAACTGTCATCCTGTCCGCGCCAAGCACCGGATCGGAAGTGGGGGGGGTGAGCATCAATATCCGCACGCTGCGTGCGGATGGGGGTCGTGGCACAGGCGGTGCAGGCGGACCGGGCGGAGTCATCTCTGTGACGGCCGGCAACGGGATCAGTCTGGAGGACGTAACAGTATTTGGGGGCCGATCCAACGCTGGCGGAACCACCACCGGCAATTCGGGAAGTCCGGGTGGCATTGGGGGCGCGGGGGGCAGCCTGAGCTTGCAGTCCACTGGCGGCGACGTCGCGGCAACGTCCCTGCTGAGCCGGGGTGGCGAGGGCGCGCCGGGTTTTGCGGGCGGCGTCGGGGGACGCGTGGAAGTGGGTTCACAGACCAGCAATATCAGCCTCGGCGGCTGCGAGTGCTTACCGATCGATGCCAACGGCGGGGCTGGCGCGCCTGGTGGCGCCGCGGGTTCGATCGTCATCGAAGCTCCGCAAGGCACCGTCAATAATTCAGGAATTCAAGCCAATGGCGGTAGCGGGGTCGGGGGAAGTGCGGGCAACGGCGGGTCCATCCAGATACGAGCCCGGCAAACGGCGATTTCCGGTGTCGACGCAAGCGGCGCGGCCGGCGGCTTCAGCTTGGCCGGAGCGGGCGGCAATGGCGGAAACGGCGGCACCATCGTCGTTCAGTCGACCGCGACCGCGTCCGATCCGGCGCTCAATCTGGCCAATGCGCGGCTGCAGGCCTCCGGCGGCTTCGGTGTCTCCGGCAGCACCAATGGCGGGTCCGGTGGCAATGGCGGGCAGGTGGCTGTCACCTCCGCAGCGGGGGTGAGCACTTTGTCCAGCTCGGCGATCGACGTGCACGGCGCCGTCGGCGGCGCCGGCGGAGGAGTCGACGCAAGCAACCGCGGCGGCAGCGGCGGCCAGGGGGGATTGATCGCGTTTGTCCTGGGTGGCGTGTCAGACTGGTCCGGTGACCTGCGCGCCTATGGTGGCAGTGGCGGCGGCGCGACGTCGGCAACCGGCACTTCGGTCGGCGGAAATGGGGGCAGCGGCGGCTCGATCGTCCTCAGCCTGGCGCCAGATTCGACCCTGAGAACCCGTGGCAATTGGACGTCGGCCTCCGGGTCTGCGGGGCAAGGGCCGCTTCTGGAGTCCGGACGTGCGGGCACAAACGGACTGGAAGGACTGGTGACGACTTCCGGACCCGGCGCCTTCGTCGTGGACAGCCCCCTGAACATGGCCGGCAACTGGGTGAACAACGCCCCGGTGTCACTCACCGGCCTGGGCAGCCTCTCGGTCAGCGGGCTGCTCGCCAATGCCAGTGCCGGAACCATCGAACTGGCAGGGACCAACGCAACGCCCATCGAGAACAGTGGATTTGTCAACGCAGGCTTGCTGAAAAAGACGAGCAGCGATACCCAGACCGTCGCAATGACGCAGAACACCGGGACGGTCTCGATTCAAAGCGGCGAGCTGGTGCTGCAAAACTTCAACACCAACAACGGCGTGATCGAAATCGTGGCCGGTGCGTCGCCACCACCTCCGCCCGCGCCATCGGCCGCTCCGTCGCCAGCGCCCTCGATCCTGAGCCTCGGCACGCCTGTTGCCAGTGGCCCCAGTTCCAGCACGCTGACGAACTTTGGCACGATCAAGGGGCGAGGCAAGCTCAATGGCAGCCTGATCAATTCAGGCATCGTCGCGCCCGGCATGTCACCCGGCATCCTGACCATCGGCGGCAACTTTTCCCAGACCGCGAGCGGGACGCTTCAGATCGAGATCGGCGGAACCACGCTCGGCTCGGGCTATGACCAGCTCAGTGTCCTGGGCGCAACTTTGCTTGGCGGTTCGCTCCAGGTCCTGCCCTATGGAGCGACGCCACCCAGCACTGGCTCATTCGACATCCTGACCGGCGCGCCGCTCACGGGCGCCTTCGCTTCGGTGACAGTTCCTTCGGGCTTCTCCGGAACGCTTGTCGCCGGCGGCACGCCAGTCGCTGTTTCACCGGCGCCCCCGCCTGCCCCGACTGCCGCCCCTGCACCCGCGCCGACACCGGCGCCCGCGCCGATCCCCGCTCCGACATCGCCGCCGATCTCGGCGCCGCCGCCTGTCCAGGCGCCTCCCCCTGCACCTCCAGCACCCCCGCCACCGCCCCCACCTCCGCCGCCGGCACCTCCGCCGACCTCAGGCGTCATCGTGGACCAGATTGTCGCCCTGCTTGGCGGCGAGGTCCCCCGGGACCAGGTCCTGTCGTCGCTGTCCGAACAGGGGGGCATCGTGAGCCAGTTCCTGTGGCAGCAGCGCAAGGAAGAACGGGGGCAGGGCGGTGGTGGCGACGGAGCGATCACCATCACCGACACGGCCTGCAAGCCATGATGGCGGGGCCTTCCAACGCCTAGAAGCGAGGCAGGTCGGGGTGGGCGATCTTGCCGCCCCGCACCAGCATCTTTCCGTATTCGGCGCAGCGGTTCAGCGTCGGAATGACCTTGCCGGGGTTGAGCAGGCCCTTGGCGTCGAAGGCGCGCTTCACCGCGAACATCTGCTCGTTCTCGGCGGCGCTGAACTGAACGCACATGGAGTTGAGTTTCTCGATGCCGACGCCGTGCTCGCCTGTCACGGTCCCGCCCATGGCGACGCTGGTCTCCAGGATCTCGGCACCGAACAGCTCGGCGCGATGCAGCTGGTCGGCGTCGTTGGCATCGAACAGGATCAGCGGATGTAGGTTGCCATCGCCAGCGTGGAACACGTTGGCGCAGCGCAGTCGGTATTTCCTTTCCATCTGCTGGATCGCCAGCAGGATGTCGGCCAGCCGCTTGCGTGGAATCGTCGAGTCCATGCACATGTAATCGGGGCTGATGCGCCCGGAGGCCGGGAAAGCGTTTTTGCGCCCGCTCCAGAAGCGCAGCCGCTCTTCCTCGTCGCGGCTGACCGCGATTGCAGTGGCCCCGGCGGAGCGCAGCACCTCGCTCATGCGGCCGATCTCTTCATCGACCTCCTCGGGGGTGCCATCGCTCTCGCAGAGCAGGATGGCCTCGGCCGTCAGGTCGTAGCCGGCATGAACAAAATCTTCCACCGCCGCGGTCATCGGCTTGTCCATCATCTCCAGCCCGGCCGGGATAATGCCCTTGGCAATCACCGCGGCCACAGCGGCGCCGGCTTTGCGCACGTCATCGAAACTCGCCATGATGCAGCGCGCGAGCTGCGGCTTGGGCACCAGCTTGACCGTGACCTCGGTGGTGACGGCCAGCATTCCTTCGCTGCCGATCACGACGCTCAGCAAGTCGAGCCCCGCGCAATCGAGCGCGTCGCTGCCGAACTCCACCGGCTCTCCCCCGATCGTGAAGCCCCTGACCTTGAGCACGTTGTGCAATGTCAGCCCGTATTTCAGGCAATGCACGCCGCCCGAGTTCTCCGCCACGTTGCCGCCGATCGTGCAGGCGATCTGGCTCGACGGGTCGGGTGCGTAATACAGTCCGTGCGGCGCGGCAGCTTCGCTGATCGCCAGGTTGCGAACGCCGCATTGCACCAGCGCCGTGCGGCTGACCGGGTCCAGCTTCAGGATCCGGTTGAACTTGGCGAGCGACAGCGTCACGCCCAGCTGGTGCGGCATCGCCCCACCTGACAAGCCGGTGCCGGCGCCGCGCGCCACCACTGGCACGTCCAGCGCATGGCAGGCCTTCAGTACCGCTTGCACCTGGGCTTCGGTCTCGGGCAAGGCGACCGCCAGCGGGCGCTCGCGGTAGGCGGTGAGCCCGTCGCACTCGTAAGGCGTGGTCTCTTCGGCATGCCAGAGCAGCGCGTGCGCCGGCAACGCCGCCTGGAGCGCGCGGACGACCTCAGACTGGCGTTCAGCTCGTTGGATGGCAGGGTCTCGGGCATTCATTCGGGGGGTCCTCGTCTGGCAGCACTTTAGGGCACGGCGCCCGGACAGCGTAAACGTTTTGCATTCCGGTCGTGAAAAACCGGGGAATGCCATTTGCTCTGAGATAGATCAAGTGACCGCTGGTCTGCCTGCTGCACGATAGGCACAGTTCCAGGCAGTCTGCATGGAAAGGATGACCATGAACCCGGGTCCAAAACCTGACGCATCGTCCCCGGCTTGCCCGGCGGCGGGCGGGAACGCAGGCCCATGAGCACGTGGATGACGAACGCAGCGTTCGGCCTAGGCTTCCTCATGGCGGCGACCGGGCTCTTCTTTTTCGTGTTTACCCGCGGCGCTCTGATCGTGCGCGGACTGTCTCCGCGTTCCGGCAGCGAGAACGAGCATGTGTACCCGATCTACTCCAACATGTGGCTGATCAAGCTGGTCGACTTCCAGCCCATCATCTCGGCCATCCTGCTGTTCCAGTACCACCGCCTGGTGTCCGAGATCGTGGCCGGCCTGAATGCCACCGACCTGCGGCATCGCAAGGTGCTGGTCACCTCCTGCGCTTTCGGTAACGTGATTCCCAGAGTGGTGCAAGCGTCGGTCGAATCGGGCGCGGACCGGATCCTGATCGCCGACCTCATCCCGAACGAGCTGGTTCACGTGCAGAGCAAGCTGGGCCGGTACGCGGACAAGGTCCAATACATCCAGGACAACGCCGCCGCGATGAAGCAGCCAAACGGGTTCGCTGACGCCAACGTGATGTTCTTCCTGCTGCATGAACTGCCACACGAGCTGAAAGCGTGTGCCCTCAGGGAAGCGGGCCGGATGCTGGCCCCCGGCGGCAAGCTTTACCTCGCCGAGTTTCACCGGCCGGAACTCAGGGTGCTGCGTGCGCTGAGCTGGGCCTATTTCAAGGTGTTCGAGCCGCTTGGGCTGGCGCTCTGGGACAGCCACGATCCGCTGACATGCCTGCAGGAGATGGGTGGCTGGACGAGCGAGCGCAGGACTTTCTTTTTCGGCAACTTCCAGGTCATCACGGCGACACGGAACTAACGCTTTCCAGCCACGCGGCAGAGGCCGCCGGCGTCAGGTTCCCGAGGCGTTCGATGTGAAGCTGCGCAGGTAGATGTCCAATCTTGCATCGGCCAACTCGATCCGGCCTCCCATGGCGTCCATGCGGCGTCGCGCGGATTCCAGTCGCGAATCGCCGGAAGACAAGCTGCAGGTCTCACGAGTCGTGGAACACTCGCACCAGATGCCCACCATCAATTCCTTGCCGCGGGCCTGCGTTTGAACGAGAATCCGCGCGCCAGCCGCCTGGCGCTTCTTGCAGACTTCCTCGTGCGCCTGCAACAAACCCATCAGGACTTCGGTCAGGTGGTCTGGAATGCCGACGCATGCGGACAGATGATCACTCAGCCGAAGCTCGATCGGTGTATCGCGGAACCGGCCGTCGAATCCGAGAAAAGCGCACACGTCCTCGATCAACTGATTGATGTCCAGTGGCTCAGACGTTTCACTTCGCGCCGTTGCAAATTCGGTGATCCGGCGCGTCATGTTTGCAATGCGCAAGGTCTGCTCCAGGATCATGCGCGGCGGCTCGGGATTGAATTCGCTTGCACTGTGCCAGCGCTCGATGTCCTCGGCCAGCCCCGAAATGATCGCCAGCGGATTGCCGACCTCGTGCGAAATGTTAGCGGCCATGGCTGCCATGGCGGCCATCTTGTCGCGATGCCATCGCTGCTCGCCCAGGGCCGACTGCTCGCGGGCGCGCGCTTCCTGGTCGATGATGCGTTGCCCGTTGCGCACGAAAACCAGCAGTGCGGCGTAGACAAGAGCCAGCAATCCACCGACGACCAGCAGCAATTTGCTAGAGGCTGCCGCCGCTTCGCGCTGGTTTTTGATCGCCGCCTGTTCGACTCTTGCCTGGCTCCTCGTGGTGACATCGGTGACCCGTGCCGAGCCCGCATCGATTTGCTGCAGGAAGGGAGTGACGTCCGAATAGATCTCGAAGACACCGCTAAGGCTACGCTGAAAAAGGTCCACCATTGTGCGACCTGAGCCGTTGTGTTTGGTATGAAACAACAGACCCTTGCGATGGAATCTGACAAAGGCTTCGAACAGTTCCGCCGTCCAACCAAGCGGGACGTGTTTCTGAAGTCGATGGGCGACATCGTGCCGTGGATTGAGCTTTGCGCCGTCATCGAGCCGTACTATCCGAAGGGCCAAGGCGGGCGGCCCACCATCGGACTGGACCGCATGGTGCGTATGTTGTTCGTGCAGCACTGGTTCAACTTGGCCGACGAGGCCTGCGAGGAAGCCCTGTACGACAGCGCCAGCTTGCGCAGCTTCGTGGGCATCGACCTCGGACGCGAACGTGTTCCCGACGCGACCACCCTGTTGAAGTTTCGCCGCCTGCTGGAGACACATAGCCTGGGCGAGAAGCTGTTCGCCAAGGTCGGCGAGGTGCTGCAAGGCCGCGGCCTGAAGGTGGGGACCGGCACCATTGTGGACGCCACCATCATCGGCGCTGCGAGTTCCACCAAGAACGCGGAGGGAAAGCGCGACCCTGAGATGCACCAGACCAAGAAGGGACAGCAGTGGTATTTCGGAATGAAATTGCATATCGGGGTGGACAGCCAGACCGGTCTGACCCACAGCGCCGTGGTCACGGCGGCCAACGTGCACGACAAGCACCCATTGCCTGACCTGCTGCACGGTGACGAGCAGCGCGTCTACGGCGACAGCGCGTATGCCAGCCAGCAAGCGCTGATTGAAAGCAAGGCGCCGAACGCAAAGGACTTCACCAACCAGCGCGTGCGAAAGGCAGACCAAGTCGACGAAG
>JANXVP010000158.1 GCA_025351615.1 Ramlibacter sp.
CTTCGTCGACTTGGTCTGCCTTTCGCACGCGCTGGTTGGTGAAGTCCTTTGCGTTCGGCGCCTTGCTTTCAATCAGCGCTTGCTGGCTGGCATACGCGCTGTCGCCGTAGACGCGCTGCTCGTCACCGTGCAGCAGGTCAGCGTATTCCGATACCTTCCCCCAGTAGGTTTCATCGGCTTCAACGATGCCGGATGAACCGGAGCCGCCGAGCATGCGAGTAGGTTCCGTCTTCATCGCTTCGCGGATGCGATGGCACATGAACCACGCCGTTTTGTACGTCACGCCGAGCATGCGCTCCAGTTGCTTCGCGCTGATTCCTTTCTTGCTCGCGGCCATCAGGTGAACTGCTTGCAGCCAGAGGTGCAGGCCAACTTTTGAACGCTCGAACACTGTGCCGACCGTGACCGTAAAGGGTTCGCGGCAGTCAGCGCACTTGTAGAGGCCGGGACGATTGGTCTTGCCAGCCAAGACGTAGTGGTCACCGATCACGCCGCAATGAGGGCACACGCGCCCATTCGGCCAGACTTGCCTTTCCAAGTAAACGCGGGCCTTGTCGGCGTCTTGAAACTGAGGTTGATTGAGTATTGCGTGTGCCATGTTCGCGCTCCAGTGAGCGAACTATGATCGAAAAGACTGGGGATGTCAAGTACATACTTCGCTTGTGGAATACTGTATAAAAATACAGTCTATTTCTGCTTTGCCGATTGCCTGCTTCGCTCCCATGTCCGCTCTTCGTTTACGCCCTGTTGCCGCTGCTCCGGCCGATCTGCCCCATGTCTGGCATGGACAGGAGATGGTCTGCGCCGAGGCGGGAGCGATCTCCACCGGTTACCCGGTGCTGGATGCCGAATTGCCCGGCGGCGGTTGGCCCCTGGGTCTGGTCGAGGTCTTGCAGGACAGGCCGGAACAGCATGTCTGGCAACTGACCGGGCCAGCCCTGGACCATGCATTGAAGTCGCAGGCCGGACCGGTGGTGCTGGTGGCTGCACCTTTCGATCCGTTCCTTTCCAGCCTGCAGGCGCACGGCATCCCGGCGGACAGGTTGCTCTGGGTCCGTGCCACCCAACCGGCCGAGCGGCTGTGGGCGGCGGAACAGGCGTTGCGTTGCGGCGAAGTGGCGGGCGTGCTGGCCTGGTTACCGAAAGCCAGCAGCACCGAATTGCGGCGGCTGCAGATGGCCGCCCAGCAGCACAGCCGACTGCTGTTCGTGTTTCGCTCGTTGCGCTGCGCCCAGGACGCATCGCCGGCTCGCGTGCGCCTGCAAGTGACAGGGACCGAAGCGATGGAGGTCCGGATTCTCAAGCGCCGCGGCCCGTCACTCGCAACGACGCTGTTGTTGCCGGCGCACCCGGCCCGGTTGGCGGCCCTGCTCGAGGCCCGCAAATTCCGTCCGGCTTCCAGGCCCCATCTGGCGCGATTGTCCCCTGCGCCGACTGCCATCCCCGGCAGGAGATTGCATGCTCTGGATCGCATTGCTGCCCCCGGATGACCACGCGCTGGCGCCGTGGGGATGGTGGGCATTGCGGTTCACGCCCCGGGTCGCCAATGTCGATGAAGCCTTGCTGCTGGAACTGTCCGGCTCGCTTCGGCTGTGGGGCGGACGCAAGTCCCTCCTGACGCTCCTGTTCGAGGGCAACCCGGATCTCTCCCGGCCGCAATGGTCGCAAGGGGCGACTTCCCTGATCGCTCTTGGCTTGTTGCGGCACAAGCTGCTGGGCCGGCCTTTGCCTTCGCAAGCCCGCGAACTGCCGCTCGACACATTGACAGCGGCTCGCGAGCATGTGGACACCCTGGCGCGCTCCGGCTGCCGTACCTGGGGCGATCTGAAGGCGCTGCCCCGGGGCGGAGTCTCCCGACGTTTCGGGGCGGCGCTGCTCGATGCGATGGACCGCGCGACCGGCACCCGGCCGGAGCGCTACCCCTGGCTGGCCCTGCCCGAAATCTTCGACCAGAAGATGGAACTGCCGGCGCTGGCCACCAGCGCACCGGAGTTGCTGTTGTGCGCGAACCGCTTGCTCTCGCACTTGCAGTTGTGGCTGCAAATGCGGCAACGCGGAGTTCTGGCATTCGAACTCGAATGGACGCTGGACCTGAAACGGCTCGACGGCGTGAACCTGCCGGCGCAGGAGCAACTTGTGATCCGGACCGCCCAGCCGACCCAGGACATGACGCACCTGCGCAAGCTGGTGAATGAAAATCTCGATCGGGCGAGGCTCGGTGCGCCTGCCAACCACTTGCGCCTGCGCTCGTTGGAAACCATTCCCTGGGCCGGCGCGAGCCAGAGCCTGCTGGTCGAGGACAAAGTCAAGGGCGGCCCCTTGCACCAGCTGGTCGAGCGTCTCAGCGCCCGGCTGGGCGCGCAGCAGGTGGTCGTGGCGCAAGCTGTTGCCGATCATCGGCCCGAGCACTGCCAGCGCTGGGTTCCTGCCAATCAGGTTCCCTCAGCGGGCGCAATGCGTGGCCGGGCCCCGGCGCCGCCATCGGATGCGATCCATCCGCCCTGGCTGTTGCCGCATCCCCTGCGGCTGGCGGTCCAGAGAGACACACCGCAATACCAGGGCCCGCTGCGTCTGCTGACCCGGCCTCAGCGCATCGAAGCCGGCTGGTGGGATGAAGAAGGAAAGGGGCTGGCGCTGCGCGATTACTTCATTGCCCGCAGCGAGAAAGCGGGACTGGTCTGGATTTATCGGGAGCGTCCGGCTTCGCTGCCTGACACCGGGTCGCAGCCGGCGCAGGCGCGCTGGTTTCTGCAAGGCCTCTATGCCTGAATACCCCGACAAGGATCTGCAGTCCGGCCCTTCGGCCGGGCCGCAGTTGCCGCCGGCCCAATCGGAACGGGCGGCCCGATTGCTGCCGGGTTATGCGGAACTGCATTGCATCAGCAACTTCAGTTTCCAGCGCGGCGCCTCCCATCCGGAAGAACTGGTGCGACGGGCCTACCAACTCGGCTACGAGGCGCTTGCCATCACCGATGAATGCTCGGTGGCCGGGGTCGTGCGTGCCCATGTGGGCCTCAAACATTACCTGCAGGAGCTGGAGCGGCTGGAACAGGAGCAGCCGGAGCAAGGGCTGCTTCGCCATCCCTTCAAGCTGCTGTTGGGGAGCGAGTTCGTTTTCCCCCAGGGCCGGCTGGTGGCCATCGCCAGGGATCTCCCAGGATGGGGCGGCCTGTGCCAGTTCATCAGCGCGGCTCGCCTGGGCCAGGGCATCGTCAAAGGGCAGTACCAGGTCGGATGGGATCAAAGCGACCTGAATTTCCTGCAGGGCTGCGAGGTGGTCTGGTTGCCACGGCGCGTCTGCGGTGTCGCCATGGATGGAGTCGATCAAGCGCAACTGCTGCAGCGCCTGCGGCAACGTTTCACTTCGCATCTGTGGCTGGGCGCCGAGTTGCTGCATGACCTGGACGACGAACTCTGGCTGGCAGGATTGCTGGACCTGTCGCAGGGCTCAGGCGTGCCCCTGGTCGCTGCGGGCGACGTCCACATGCATGTGCGGTCCCGCAAGCTCCTGCAGGACGTGATCACCGCGGTGCAGCAAGGCAGGCGCGTGAGCGAATGCGGCTTTGCCTTGCAGTCGAACGCGGAGCGGCACCTGCGATCGCGTCTGCGGCTGGGCCGCATCCATGCCCCGGCCCTGCTGGCAAATACGCTGGAGGTGGCTGCGCGCTGCAGTTTCAGCCTGGATGAGATCCGGTACAACTACCCTCTGGAAACAGTGCCGCCGGGCCAGACTCCCCTGGGAGCGCTGGCCCGGCTGACGCTGCGGGGAGGGTACAGGCGCTATGGCGGGCGGATTCCGCAACAGCACCGAAAGCAGATCCGCCACGAGCTGCGCCTGATCCGGATCAAGCAGTACGAGATGTATTTCCTGACGGTCGAGGACATCGTGCGTTTCGCGCGCAGCCAGGGCATCCTGTGCCAGGGACGGGGCTCGGCTGCCAACTCCACCGTCTGCTACTGCCTGCACATCACCGAGGTGCCGCCGGAGATGACCAGCCTGCTGTTCGAGCGCTTCATCAGCATCGAGCGCAACGAGCCGCCGGACATCGACGTCGATTTCGAACACCAGCGCCGGGAGGAGGTGATCCAGTACATCTACGGCAAGTATGGACGCGAGCGGGCGGCCATTGCCGCGGTCGTGGTGCGCTACCGTTCCCGAATGGCGATCCGCGACGTGGGCAAGGCCCTGGGGGTCGATGCGGCGCTGGTCAATGCCTTTGCCAGGGATCATTTCTGGTTCGATCGCGAGATCCTCACGCAGCGCCTGATGGAAGTCGCCCGCAGCATCGGCGTGCAAGAAAAGCCATGGAAGATCTCTCACTGGCTGGATCTGGCCTTCCAGCTGCGCGGCTTTCCGCGCCATCTGAGCCAGCACGTCGGCGGCTTCGTCCTGACCCAGACGGCCTTGACCAAACTGGTGCCGGTGGAGAACGCGGCGATGCAGGACCGTTCCATCATCCAGTGGGAAAAAGACGATCTCGAGGCAGTCGGCTTGATGAAGGTCGATGTGCTGGCGCTCGGGATGCTCACTGCATTGCGACGCACTCTGGAAATGCGAGAGCAGTGGCGAGGAGAAAAGTGGTCGCTGGCCGACATCCCCAAGGAAGACCCCGCCACCTACGACATGATCTGCGCCGCCGACACGGTGGGCGTGTTCCAGATCGAAAGCCGGGCCCAGATGTCGATGCTGCCGCGCCTGAAGCCGCGCAAGTTCTACGACCTGGTGGTGGAGGTGGCGATCGTGCGGCCCGGACCGATCCAGGGCGGCATGGTCCATCCCTATCTGAAGCGGCGATTGCATCCCGAACTCGTCACCTATCCGGGCGAGGCCCTGCGGGAAGCCCTCGGCCGGACGCTGGGCGTGCCGATCTTCCAGGAGCAGGTGATGCAGGTGGCGATTCTCGCCGCCGGATTCACGCCCGGCGAGGCCGACCGGCTGCGCCGTTCGATGGCGGCCTGGAAGTACCACGGCGACGTCAGCATCTTCTACGACCGGCTCGTCAACGGCATGGTGGAGCGGGGCTATGAGCGCGAGTTCGCGCACAACATCTTCAAGCAGATCGAAGGCTTCGGCGAATACGGCTTTCCCGAGAGCCATGCCGCCAGCTTCGCTTTGCTGGCCTACAGCAGCAGCTGGATGAAGCGGCATGAACCCGGCTGTTTTCTCGCCGGCATTCTTAACTCCCAGCCTATGGGGTTCTACACCCCCTCGCAACTGATCCAGGATGCGAAGCGCCATGGGGTGGAGGTCAGGCCTGTGGATGTGACATCGAGCAGTGTCGACTGCACGCTCGAACCAGCAGCGGGTGCGACCGGTCATGACCAGACGCCGGGGCTGGGAAATGTGCTTCAGCCTTGTGTGCGGCTGGGCTTGCGCATGGTCGGCAACCTGAGCGACAAAGGCGCCGGGCGGATCGTGCAGGCGCGCGATGCTGGAGCTTTTATGCGTGTGGAGGACCTGGCACTGAGGGCCGACCTCGACCTCAAGGACATGAATGCGCTGGCCGCTGCCGACGCTTTGTCGAGCCTGGCCGGCCATCGTCGGCAGCAAGCCTGGGCCGCATCCGGACAACGCCGCGCGCCGCCCCTGCTCAAGGATGCGCCGATCGAGGAACAGCCCCTGCAACTCCCGCCGGCCAGTGAGGCAGAGGACATCGTTTTCGACTACGCGGCCACGGGCCTCACCTTGCGCCGCCATCCGCTGGCGCTGCTGCGGCCGCGGCTGGAAAAAATGAAGCTGCTCACGTCCACCCAGTTAGGGCCGCTTCAACACGGCACCTTGGTGCGGGCATGCGGCATTGTCACAGTGCGCCAGCGCCCTCCCACCGCCAAGGGAACAGTGTTCGTGACGCTGGAAGACGAGACCGGCACCGTGAACGTGATCGTCTGGAACCACGTGGTGGAGGCCCAGCGCGATGCCTTGCTCAAGTCACGCCTGCTCGCTGTGGAAGGCGTGTGGCAGCGGGATCTGGAAAGCGGCGGCAAGGTGCGCCATCTGCTGGCTAGCAAGCTCAAGGACCTGACACCGTTGCTGGGAAGGCTGGCGCAGCAGGGCACGGCCAGCCGCGACTTTCATTGAGCCAGCTTGCCAGCCGCTCAGCCCCCAGCGCTTAATGGGGCGCGCGGCACGCACCGCACGGGGAGACACCACAATGGATTGGTTCGAACGCATCACCGGTTTCAAGGAGCTGGACTACGCGCAAACCAAAGCGGCCCTCAGCGTCGTGGACGGCAAGCTGCGCTCCGCGCATACCGACCGTGCCTGCTTCGTCGGGACGCTCGAGACACCCAGCCTGGAGCAGCTGCGCCAGCGCACGCGCCACATCGTCGCCGGATCCACCGGTGAACTGAAAGTTTCCAGCTTGCAGGGCGACGTGCGCAGGCTGCACACCCAGCCGCTCAACAACGGCGCCTTGTTCCAGGTGGCGTCGCAGTTCAACCTGCTCGAGATGGTGGGACCGGATGTGATCCCCGAGGCCGGAGTGACCGCTTATCAGCAGGACCGCACCCAAGGCCCTGCTTGCGCCATTGCCGCCGGCGCCGCGGCGATCTTCCGCAACTATCTGGTCCCGCTCGACGGCGGCACAGGCCAGACCAGCGAGCGCCAGATCGACTGCCTTGCCGACCTGGGGAAAGCCCTGGCGGGTGATGGCGGCCAGCTTTGGCAGATGCGCAACGGTTACGCGCTCTGCTCGCAACAAGGGCTCGCAACCATCGACGGCGTGATCGCTGGCATGTCGCCCGCGGCCCTGGACGGGTTACGCGGACAGCTGCGGATCGGGCTGCATTGGGGTGTGGAGGCGACTGAATCGGCGACGCCGGGCCAACGGGTGTCGCAGGCTTTCTGCTCGGCCCTGCCGGTTGCCTATACATCGGTCCCTGCCCCCCACTGGAAGCGGTTTGCGACGCTGGTCCTGGAAGCCGCTTACGAAGCGACATTGCTCGGCGCTCTGCTCAATCGGGAGCAGACCGGTTGCCCGACGGTGTTCCTCACCAGTCTGGGCGGCGGCGCCTTCGGCAACGACCCGGCCTGGATCGAGGGCGCCATGGCCCGTGCCTTGGAAACGGTTCGCAGTTGCGAGCTGGATGTTCGCGTCGTCAGCTTCGGCGGTGGCGCGCAGGCAAGGAAACAAGCCGGTCTGGAGCGGGCGATGGGAATCGAACCCACGTCTTGAGCTTGGGAAGCTCAGGTCCTGCCATTGAACGACGCCCGCGTTTCAGCATTGAATTCTAAGGCGGTTTCAAGAGCGGATGAACAGCGCTGGCCCAGCACTGCTGCAGGTTCACCGCAGCCGGCATGAAGGAATACCCTTGGTCGCGTTTGGGCGGGTCTGAAATATATTGGTTCTCGCTGAATATTTTGCTGCGCGCGTGCGCCGCAGACTCTCGGCGGCAAACCCCGAGCGCATGCAGGCATCAGCGATCCATGCATCCATCCACCGTTTGCTATTTGCAGACCAACAAACCAGGCGCAAGACATGACCATTTCCCGGCGTAAATTTTCTGGTGCGCTCTCCGCGAGTCTGGCGCTGCCGGCGTTCATCGGCACCGCGTCCGCGCAGGGCGCGACGATCAAGATCGGCATGTGCACTCCGGTGACAGGCCCGGCCGCGGAAGCCGGCCGCTACGCGCAGATCGGCGCAAAGATCGCGCTGGAGGCAGTCAACAAGGCTGGCGGTGTGCTTGGCAAGCAGGTCGAACTGATCGTCGAAGACGACCAGACGACCAATCCCGGCATCGTGCTGGCCTTTTCCAAGCTCGCGTCGCAGACCGACATGGTGGCCTTCATCGGCTCCATCCGATCGACCCAGGTGCACGCCATGGCGCCCGATGTGCTGAAGATCGGCAAGCCGGTGATGATCGGCGGCACCGACCCGACGCTCACGCACATGGGCAACCAGTGGCTGTTCCGGTTCCGCCCGAACGACTCGTATTCGGGCAGCGTGATCGCCGACTACGGCGTCAAGACCCTGGCGAAAAAGAAATGGGCCATCATCCATTCGACCGATGCGTTCGGCACCGCGGGCGGCAAGGCGCTCACGAACGCGCTGGGCAAGCTCGCGGGCACCAGCGTCGTGCTGGACCAGGGCTATGCCAACCAGAGCCAGGACTTCACGCCGGTCGTGCTTGCGATCAAGCAATCCGGCGCCGACGTGATCGGTTCCTACTTCACCTTCGAGAACGACCTTGGCGTCTTCGCCCGCCAGCTGCGCCAGCTCGGCGTGAACGCGCCGTGGGTCGGCTCGCCATCCATCGTCAACGTCACCGCACTCAAACTCGCCGGCCCCGCGCTCCACGGAACCTTCGGCGTCGCCGACTACGCCGAAGAATCGAGCCCTGCCGCCAGGGCGTTCGGCAAGGCCTACCGGGATGTCGCGAAGGTCGCGCCCGACAACCAGTCGTCGTGGACCTACGATGCGATGACGATCCTGTGCATGGCGATCAACAAGGCCGGCAAGACCGACCCGGCCGCGATCCGCGAAGCCATCCTCGCGATCCGCAAGCACGCCGGCGCCGAAGGTGAATACAACTTCGACGCCAACGGCGATGGCCTGCACGGGTACAACATCGTCCGCAACGAAAAAGGCACGATCGTCTTCGACAAGCACGTCGAATCGGCCACCTGAGCGCGGATGGACCTCGCGCTCCAGCTCTTCTTCACGGGCTTGGGCATCGGCGCGGTCTATGCGCTGGTGGCATTGGGCTTCGTGCTGATCTTTCGCGCCACCAACGTCGTCAACTTCGCCCAGGGCGAGTTCTCGATGGTCGGCGCCTACCTGATGGTGGTCTTCGCGGTCGACCTGCAGTGGCCCTACGCCTGGGCTTTCTTGGCGGCGCTTGCGGGGATGGCGCTGCTGGGCGTGGTGTTCAACCTCGGCGTGTACTACCCGCTGCGCAACCGCAGCTTCCTGCCGGTGATCATTGCGACCATCGGCGCCTCGATTTTCCTGTCGAACACGGTGCTGGCGCTTTACGGCCCGCAGCCGCAGGTGTTGCCGGGATGGTTCGATCTACCGGGCCTGCAGATCGGGCCGGTCTACCTGGACAGCCAGTACCTGCTGATCATGGGCGTGACGCTGGTCCTGGTCGCATTCAACTTCTGGTTCTTCGAGCGCACCATGCTCGGCAAGAAATTGCAGGCCACGTCGCAGGACAAGGAAATGGCGTCGCTGCTGGGCATCCCGGTGGCGACCATGATCATGCTGACGTTCGTCTACTCGGCGCTCCTGGGCGGCGTGGCGGGCATCCTGGTGGCGCCGATCCTGTTCGTCTCGATCCAGATGGGATCCACCATCGCGTTGAAGGCCTTCGCCGCGACCATCATCGGCGGCTTCGGTGACGTCAAGGGCGCGATCATCGGCGGCCTCGCGCTCGGGGTGATCGAGACCTTCGGTGCCGCCTACGTCTCTGTGCCCTACAAGGACGGCTTCGCCTTCCTGGTGCTGGTCGGCTTCCTGATCTTCCGGCCGCAGGGCATCTTCGGCGAACGCGTGGCGGAGAAGGCATGAAGTCGCGCACGCTGGCCGGCACGCTGGCCTTCGCAGCGCTGACGGCGATCGCGGTCGCCCTCGTCGTGCTGGTGCCGATGCAGAACTACACGGTTCACATCCTGGTGCAGACCGCGACCTTCTCCATCGCGGTGTTCGGGTTGACCGTGGTGCTGGGCCTGTGCGGCCAGATCAATCTGGCGCAGGCGGCGTTCTTCGGCTTCGGCGCCTATGCGGTCGGCCTCGGGACGACGGACCTGCACATGAATTTCTGGCTGGCCTTCGCCATGGGCGCTGGCATCGCGCTCGTCATGGGCGCCGTCCTTGGCATGACGACGCTGCGCCTGGGCGGCCACTACCTGGCGATGGTGACCATCAGCTTTCAGCAGATCGTCACGCTGATCATGGTCAACTGGATCCCCGTCACCCACGGCCCGGACGGTGTCGGCCGCATCCAGCGGCCTGACATGTTCCAGTCGTCGCAGGCATTTCTCGGTTTGTGCGTGTTTGCGATGGCCCTGATCGGTTACCTGGTGTGGCACCTGCCGCAAACGCCGCTCGGCCGCTCGATGCGCGCGGTTCGGGACAACGAGCTCGCCGCCGGCGTGGCCGGCATCAACGTCTACAAGGTGAAGGTCGCGGCCTTTGCGCTCTCGGCTTTGCTGGGCGGCATCGGCGGCGGTCTGTTCGCGGGCGGTTTTGCCTACGTCAGCCCCGATCAGTTCAGCTTTGCGGAGTCCATTGTCTTCATCACGATGACATTGCTGGGCGGCGTCGCATCCCCGGTCGGCGCGCTGATCGGCACCGGCCTGCTGATCGTGCTGCCCGAAAGCTTGCGCTTTCTTAAAAGCGTGCCGGGCCTGTACCTGGCGATCTACGGCCTGTCGATCATTCTGATCATCCGGTACATGCCCGATGGCATCTGGGGCTTCGTGCAGATTCGGGTGCGCCGCTGGCTGGCGCCGCCGCCGTTCACGCAAGCGCCAGCCGCGCTGATGCTGGCGCCCAACAACGGCGATGGGCCGATGGCGCTGGAAGTGACACACCTGAGGAAATACTTCGGCGGCGTCAAGGCGGTCGACGACCTCTCGTTTTCGGTGCGCCCGGGCGAAGTGCACGCGCTGATCGGCCCGAACGGGTCCGGCAAGACAACGACGCTCAACGTGCTGTCGGGCATCTACACCGCCAGTACCGGGCAGGTGCTGCTCGGCGGACGCGACGTCACCACGCTGGCGCCGCATGCGCGCACCGCGGCGGGACTGGGCCGCACTTTCCAGAACATCCGGCTGTTCCGGTCGATGACCGCGTTGGAGAACGTCATCATCGGTGCCGAACATCCGGGCAACCAGATCGAGGCCGGCCATGCGGCGCTGGTGGAGCGGGCGCGCGCCGCGCTCGACTTCGTCGGTCTGGAGGGCCGGGCCACGAACTGGTCACCGGTTTTTCCTACGGCCATCAGCGCCTGATCGAGATCGCGCGGGCGCTGGCGGGCAACCCGACACTGCTGCTGCTCGACGAGCCTGCCGCGGGCCTCAATTCGACCGAGAAGGTGGGACTGCAGGCGCTGCTCAAGCGGATCGCCGCCAAGGGACTCACGATCCTGATCATCGACCACGACATGACGCTGGTGACAGAAGTCGCCGCGCGCATCACCGTGCTGAATTTCGGCCGGCTCATCGCCGACGGCCTGGCGGCTGACGTGCTGCGCCATCCCGACGTGATCGCCGCCTACCTTGGAAGCGAACCCGATGCCCCTGCTTTCACTTGACGGCCTGGTCGTTCGCTACGGCGAGATCGAGGCGCTCCGCGGTGTCTCGCTGACGATCGACAGCGGCGAGGTGGTCACGCTGCTGGGGGCCAACGGCGCGGGCAAGTCGACGACGCTGCGCGCCATCTCGGGGCTGCAGAAGCCTGCCGGCGGTGACATCGTGTTCGACGGCAAATCGATCGCCGGACTGGGCCCCGAAGCCATCGTGAAACTCGGCGTCGCGCACGTGCCGGAAGGCCGTCGGCTGTTCCCCGGCCTGTCGGCGCGCGAGAACATCATGCTCGGTGCCTCCAGCCGCGGCCGCATCGCCAAATCCGAGCTGGTGCGCGAGTCCGACGAAATGTTCGACCTGTTTCCCGACATCCGGCCTTTCGCCGACGCGCTCGGCTGGACCTTGTCGGGCGGGCAGCAACAGATGGTGGCGGTTGCGCGCGGGCTGATGGCCAAGCCGCGCCTGCTGCTGCTGGATGAACCATCGCTCGGGTTGGCGCCGGTGATCGTGCAGAAGGTGTTCGCCATCATCGGCGAGATCCGGCAGCGCGGCACCACGGTGCTTCTGGTGGAGCAGAACGCGCGGATGGCGCTGTCCGTCGCCGATCGGGGCTACGTGCTGGAAACGGGTCGCCTGGCCTTGTCCGGCAGCCCTGCGGAACTCTGGTCGAACGACGAAATCCGCGCCGCCTATCTGGGTGGACACGTCGCCAAGGCCAGCTAGGCAAGTCGGCGCGCGCCGCTGCGACAGACGCGCTGACGCGGGCGCCGCGCAACGGCTTCGGCCCGCACGGCACGGGAATTAGGCCGAAACTTATAATCGACGGTTGAGCCGCGGCCAGCCGCCCTGCGGCCTGGCGTTGCGCCGCACCCCTTCCAGGACCCGATGAGCAAACCCACTTCTTCCGTCGCCGACATCCGCAAGACCTTCCTGGATTTCTTCGCGTCCAAAGGGCACACCGTCGTTGCCTCAAGCCCGCTGGTGCCGGCCAACGACCCCACGCTGATGTTCGTCAATTCCGGCATGGTGCAGTTCAAGGACGTGTTCCTGGGCACCGACAAGCGGCCGTACGTGCGCGCGGCGTCGGTGCAGGCCTGCCTGCGCGCCGGCGGCAAGCACAACGACCTGGAGAATGTCGGCCACACCGCGCGGCATCACACCTTCTTCGAAATGCTGGGCAACTGGAGCTTCGGCGACTACTTCAAGCGCGATGCGTTGACGTGGGCCTGGGAGCTGCTGACGCAGGTCTACCAGTTGCCGGCCGACAAGCTCTGGGCGACGGTCTACATCGATGACGACGAGGCCTACGACATCTGGACCAGGGAGATCGGACTGCCGCCCGAACGCGTCGTGCGGATCGGCGACAACAAGGGCGCGAAGTACGCCAGCGACAACTTCTGGATGATGGCCGACACCGGTCCCTGCGGTCCGTGCTCCGAAATCTTCTACGACCACGGCCCGCAGGTTGCGGGCGGCCCGCCCGGCAGTCCCGACGCCGACGGCGACCGCTACATCGAGATCTGGAACAACGTGTTCATGCAGTTCGACATGCAGGCCGACGGCAGCGTGAAGCCGCTGCCCGCACCGTGCGTGGACACCGGCATGGGGCTGGAGCGCCTCGCCGCGATCCTGCAGCACGTGCACAGCAACTACGAGATCGACCTGTTCGAGGACCTGGTCAAGGCCGCCTCGCGGGCGACGGGTGAAACAGACCTGCACAACAAGTCGCTGCGCGTGATCGCCGACCACATCCGCGCCACGGCGTTCCTGGTGAGCGACGGCGTGATCCCTGGCAACGAGGGCCGTGGCTACGTGCAGCGCCGCATCGTGCGCCGCGCGATCCGCCACGGCTACAAGCTGGGCAAGAAAACCCCGTTCTTCCACAAGCTGGTCACTGATGTGGTGCGACTGATGGGCGAAGCGTATCCGCGCCTGCGTGCCGACGAGAAGCGCATCACCGAGGTGCTCAAGACCGAGGAAGATCGCTTCTTCGAGACGCTGGCGAACGGCATGGACATTCTCGATTCCGCGCTCGGGGGCGAGCAGAAAGTGCTGCCCGGCGACGTCGCTTTCAAGCTGCACGACACCTTCGGCTTTCCGCTCGACCTGACGCAGGACGTCTGCCGCGAACGCGGCGTGACGGTGGACGAGGCCGGCTTCAGCGCCGCGATGGAAAAGCAGAAGGCCGCGGGCCGCGCCGCCGGCAAGTTCCGGATGGACCGGGCGCTGGACTACACCGGCGCCGGCCACAAGTTCACCGGCTACGAACTGCTTGAAGAACCCGCACGCGTCGTCGCGTTGTACAAGGAAGGCACCCCCGTCCAGCATCTGAATGAAGGCGATGCGGGTGTCGTGGTGCTGGACACGACCCCGTTCTACGCCGAGAGCGGGGGCCAGGTCGGCGACTCGGGCGTGCTCGCCGCGGAGAGCGTGCAATTCGGCGTCGAGGACACGCAGAAGATCAAGGCCGACGTGTTCGGCCACCATGGTGCGCAGACCCAGGGCACGCTCAGGGTCGGCGACAGTGTCATCGCCAGGGTCGACGTGCAGCGCCGCAACGCGACGATGCGCAACCACAGCGTCACCCACCTGATGCACAAGGCGCTGCGCGAAGTGCTGGGCGCGCATGTGCAGCAGAAGGGCTCGCTGGTCGACGCCGACAAGACCCGCTTCGACTTCACCCACAACCAGCCCGTGACCGACGCGCAGATCGCCGAGATTGAGAAGCGCGTCAACGAAGAAATCCTCGCCAATGCGCAGACCCAGGCCCGCGTGATGGGCATCGATGCCGCCCAGAAGACCGGCGCCGTGATGCTGTTCGGCGAGAAGTACGGCGAGGAAGTGCGTGTGCTCGACATCGGCAGCAGCCGCGAGCTTTGTGGCGGCACCCACGTCAGCCGCACCGGCGACATCGGCCTGTTCAAGGTGGTGAGTGAAGGCGGCGTCGCTGCCGGAATTCGCCGGATCGAGGCGGTGACCGGCGCCAATTCGCTCGCCTATCTCCAGGAGCTGGAGTCCACTGTCAAGAGCGCAGCCAATACGCTCAAGACGCCGTCAGCCGAACTGCAGGGACGCATCAGCCAGGTCCTGGAGCATGTGCGAACGCTGGAGAAGGAAGTCGGACAGCTGAAGGGCAAGCTGGCTTCTTCGCAGGGCGACGACCTGGTGTCGCAGGCGGTGGACCTCAACGGCCTCAAGGTCCTGGCAGCGCGGCTCGAAGGCGCCGACGCGAAGACGCTGCGCGACACGCTCGACAAGCTCAAGGACAAGCTCAAGACCGCGGTCATCGTGCTCGCGGCGGTGGATGGCGGCAAGGTCCAGATCGCTGCCGGCGTCACTGCCGACAGCATCGGCAAGGTCAAGGCCGGGGATCTGGTGAACTTCGTGGCGCAGCAGGTCGGCGGCAAGGGTGGTGGCAAAGCCGACATCGCCATGGCCGGCGGCACCGATCCGGGCAAGCTCGCGGGCGCGCTGCAATCGGTGCAGGCCTGGGTGGCGCAGCGGATGGTGTTGGCGCCGGCGGAGGCGGCGCCAACCGGACCGGCGCGCGACCGATGAAGGTGACGCCGGTCCCGGCGCCCGCGGCAGTCCCCTCGCCGGTCGCCGGGGCGGACACCGACGAGGAAACCTGTCTCGTCAGCGCCACCCGCCTGGACGATTTCATCACCTTCGTGCGCGAGCGGGCGATCGGGGGCCGCGAGCACGACCGCGGCGAACTTGCGCAGACGTGGCGCGATGCTGCGTCGCACTTCTGCGGGCTGGAGATCAGCGAAGCCGCAAGCTGCGACAAGCCGCAGGTCTTGCCGCTGCCTGGGAGCATGCAGGCCCACGTCGACCGGCTGGTGAAGCTGCCGACGTTCAACAACAGTTTTGCAACCGTCCCGGTCGCGTTCGGCCTGGTCGAGCTCGACAAGCTGGTTGTCTACCAGCAGTACATCACGCAGTCGAGTGTCGATGCGTTGGCGGCCGGACTGTCCCGCCCGCCCGGGGACGACGACCTGGTGCGGCTGTGCCTGCCTCTGGAGGCCCCGACAGCCGGCTTCCGGCTGGCCCGCCAGGACGGGGAAAAGTTCGTCTTCGTGACGGACAGCCACGACGGACGTTTCCTGGGCGCGCAGCTCATCGACCCCGCCCGGATCGACGCCTTCGTGGTCAATGGCCATCCGAGCAGCGTGTTGGCCTTGCCCTTCGGCTTCACCACAAACGTGCTGAATGTGGTGCGTTATGGGTCCCGCATGGTGCTCAACAACGGGTACCACCGCGCGGCTGCATTGCGTCGTCTGGGCGTGACCCACGCGCCCTGCATCATCCAGGTGTGCGCGCATTGGGAAGATGTCGCCGTGGCCGGGGCCGGGGCCATTTCCCGCAACGCCGACCTGTATTTTTCCCATCCCCGCCCGCCCATGCTGCGGGACTTTTTCAACCCCCTGCTGGCGCGGACTTTCCGTACCCACCGGTTGCGCAAGGAGATCCGCGTGACCTTTGAAATCGACACGCTGAAACTCGCGATTTAGGTCGATCGGGGCGTAGGTCAAATCCCGCTTGCCGCGGTCACGGGCTGTCCACTATAGTTTTGCAGCCTGAGGCCTTTCGTCGCAGGCCACGACCGGTCGAGGTTGAGCTGCAGCCCTGCGGCCCCCCGCGACTTTTTTTACAGGAGATGACCATGCGTGTTTTGACCCTCGAAGAAATGGAGCGGGTCGCCGGCGGCGGCGGCAAACCCAAGGCCCGTGCCAGGCCCCACAAGAGCAGTACGTCCAGCGGCCATGCCGGCAGCGGTGCCAGCAGCTGTTCCGGCAGCAGTGGTGGAACCTGCACGCCGCCACCGCCGCCACCGATACTGCTCTAAGCCCATCGATGCGGTTATCCGCGGCTGGGAGAAATGAAAACTCCTCGCGCCAGGCCCCCGTCATGGGGGCTTTTTAGTGTCGCCGGGAGCGTTTGAAAATCCAGGCGTTTGCCCTGCCGCGACCGCCAGCCGCAGCCGCGCCTGCCCGAGGCCGAGCTGGGCTTGCACCAGCTGCGAG
>JANXVP010000399.1 GCA_025351615.1 Ramlibacter sp.
TAGAGTACTTGGCTACGAACCAAGGGGTCGTGGGTTCAATTCCTGCCAGCCGCACCATCATCGAAGGGCCAGCGCCACCGCGCTGGCCCTTTTCTTTTTTCACCGCCGCCTCCATGCGTGGGCAGGTGGAAAACAGCTCCAACAGACGCGGCGTTCTCCTCTGAAAACGGTAGGCATGGTCCTACGCATGAATGCGGGCAAGGCTGTCGAACAGGGCTGGTTACAAAATCTAAATTAGCGACCAGTTTGATACACACACCCTGAAACACGCCATGGCCCGCACGCCCGTCACAGCCAGCACCGTTCGCAGCGAAACCCGCCGGGCTGGCGGGTGCCAGGCCGCTTGCGTCGCATGTGTCGAAACGTCAGCACCCACAGCAGCATCGGCTAACGAACGGTTACCGGATGGCGAAATTCACCTGCGCTCGCGCAACCGGAGGAACTTGTGCAAAAACCAGTAGTCGCCTTAGTCAGCGGAACCCGGCCGGAGATCATCAAGCTCGCGCCGGTGTATCACGCGCTCAAGTCGCAGGACTGGGCGGACGTCAGGTGGATCCACACCGGACAGCACGCGGACATGGCCGAGCAGATCCTGCGCTGCTTCGACGTTGAGCCCGACATCCGACTCAAGCGTGAGGGTTCCTCGCTGCAGCAGTTCAGTGTCGACTGCAGGTCGCAACTCGATTCGATCATGACCGCGCAGCGTTTCGACATGTGCGTGGTCCAGGGGGACACGGAGAGCGCGTTTCTGGGCGCTCTGTCGGCGTTTTACCAGCAGGTGCCGGTTGCCCATGTGGAAGCCGGGCTCAGAACCTACAACCTGTCGCGGCCCTTCCCTGAAGAAGGCTTGCGCCAGATGATCAGCCGGCTGGCGCGCCATCATTTCGCCCCGACCGAGCGCGCGAACGCTGCGCTGCGCAGCGAAGGCATCGCGCAAGACTGGATCCAGCTCACCGGCAACACCGTGGTCGACGCCCAGCACTGGGCGGTCGCGCACCGGGGAATCAAGCGCAACGTGCAAGGCCGCGGGCACATCCTGGTGACCGTTCACCGCCGCGAGCACTGGGGCTTCGAGATGGAAGAAATCTTTCACGCCATCGCCGAGATCGCGAAGGAGCACCGCGGTGCCGAGATTGTCTTCCCCGTCCACCTCAACCCGGTGGTGCAGGTTGCTGCGCAGACCATTCTTTCCGGCATCGACAACGTGAAGCTGGTCCCGCCGATGGATTACCTCGAGATGCAGCAGGCCCTGGTCAATGCGTCCCTGGTGCTCACCGATTCGGGTGGCTTGCAGGAAGAAGCGCCGACCTTCGGCGTTCCGGTGCTGGTGCTGCGGGAAGAAACCGAACGGCCGGAAGCGGTCGAAGCGGGATGCGCTGCTGTCGTCGGGCCCGGCCGGATTGCCATCGTCCGGGAAGTCCGTCGGCTGATGCACGACGAGCTGGCTTACCGCCGCATGCAGCAGCCTGCGAACCCGTACGGGGACGGTCAGGCTTCGCGCCGCATTGTCGAAACCCTGGCGAGCCATCTGCTAGGGACGGTCCCGCAAGCCGCTGTCGCGTGAGCAGTTTTTATTAAAAGTCCGGGAGCACCGATCATGAAACACATTGGTCAATACGCTGGGGCCCGGGCCATGGGATCGGCAATTGCAGCCCTCTTCGCCTGTGTGCTCGCTACGGCGGGAGCGCAGGTCCACGCGCAGGGGGTTCAGACGCTCCAGCCCGGTCAGGCCGTCAAGCCACCACCGCGCACGCCCGGCACGGCCCTGGTCAAGCTCAAGGGCGGCATGGACGACAACGAGATCAAGCGCGAGGTCCGGGCGCACCACCACAAGGGCCAGGACAAGAAGGACGTCACCAAGGATGATTCGGTTGGCGGTTCGGACAAGAACAACGGCAAGGGGAACTGATCATGAGACAGCTGTTGCGTGCATTCGCCTTCGCCGCCTCGCTGATGCTTGTCTTGGGGTTCGCGCCTGCTCAGGCGCAGACCGTCGCTCCAAAAACCATGGTCCTGTACGACGCTCCCGCGGGAACAGAGTTCGAGAAAATGGGTTTTTCGTACGCGATCATGCTGAGGAACCTGCTCGGCCACTTCGATGCCCAGGTCGATCTGGTGCCGGTGCAAAGCTATACCGCCGGCAAGATCAACAATTACGACGCGACTTTCTATCTGGGCTCGTATTACGACAACCAGTTGCCGGCCGTATTCCTGGCCGACGCGGCGACGACGACCAAGACGCTCGTCTGGTTCAAGTACAACCTCTGGAGCCTGGCGTGGAATTCCGCGTACAACTTCCAGGCGACCCGGGGCTTCGGCTTCTGGGGATTGAGTGGCCTCAACGCCGTGCCCAGCTCCACCAACCCCACTCCCGGTTTTTACGACACCGTGAGCTACAAGAACAAGTCGTTCGTCAAGTACTACAAGTTCGACAGCGCAACCGGGACCGTCAATGCGGATCCGGATATCGGGGTGACGGGCGTGACCGATGCGACCAAGGCGACCACCCTGGTGAGCGTGTCCAATCCCACGACCGGGCAAGTCGCTCCTTATGTGGTTCGCTCCGGCAAATTCTGGTACGTGGCCGACATGCCTTTCAGCTACATCGGGCCGCGCGACCGTTACCTGGTGTTGACCGACCTGTTGCACGACATGCTGGGCGTGAACCACGCCGAAAGCCACCAGGCGCTGGTGCGGCTTGAAGACGTGGGCGCGCTGGTTTCAGTGCAATCCATGAAGACGCTGAGCGATTACCTTTACAGCAAGAAAATTCCGTTCTCCGTCGCGACAATCCCGTACTATGCCGACCCGCTCGGGGCCTACAACGGCGGCGTTGCGCAGTATGTCCCGTTAGCGCAGGCGACCAACCTGAAGACGTCGCTCAACTACGCAACTGCCCGGGGCGCAGAAATCGTGATGCACGGCTACACCCACCAGTACGGGAAGATCAAGAATCCCCATACCGGCGTCAGCGGGGACGACTACGAATTCTGGAACATCGTGACCAATACGCCGGTGGCCGAAGATTCGACCAGCTGGGCGCTGGGCCGGCTCAATGCCGGCGTGACCGACCTGATCAACAACGGCTTTTCGCCGGTGGCGTGGGAAGCGCCGCATTACCAGGGTTCGGCGCTCAGCTCCAGGGCGGCGGCTTCGGTCTTCAATACAACCTACCAGCGGGTGGTTTACTACACGGCGGACACGCCTAACCTCACCGCCTCCGTCAGCAAGGACTTCGCAGTCGGCCAGATCTTTCCGTACCCCATCAAGCGGGACTACTACGGCCAGCGGGTGCTTCCGGAAAGCCTGGGCAACATCGAGTACGACATCCACCTGATCGACCCGACGTCCAACTACAACTACACCTGGCTGGACATCTACACCAATGCGCAATACGCGTTGACGGTGCGCGACGGGTTTGCTTCTTTCTTCTTCCATCCCTTCTGGCTCGAGCCGTCGCTTGGCGTGCCAGGCTTCGCGGATTTCCAGAAGGTGATGGATGGCATCACCCAGCTCGGCTTTACCTGGGTCGCGCCGAGCAAAGTGCAGTAGTAAAAAAGGGAGGAGCGGGCACTTGCTTCAAGGGGCAGGCGTCCGCTGTACGGCTGTTACGGGTTCTCGTTCTCACGCGTCAACAAAAAAGGTAGATCTGCCATGACCACACTGCTTCCGTCTCAACAGGCTTCGGTGCCGAATTTCCGGCGTCTGTTTCTTGCGGCGGCTGCTGCAATCGTGCCGATGCTCG
>JANXVP010000225.1 GCA_025351615.1 Ramlibacter sp.
GCGCGCAGGCCGATGGCGCGTGCGCCGGCGTTGGGACCGCGCCCGCGCAAGCTGGCAACCACGCCGGTGCCGCCCATGCCGCGGTGCAGCGGGATGCCAAGCGCCGTCAGGTAAGCGGCGACCCGGTCGGAGGTGCGCGACTCCTCGAACTTCAGTTCGGGATGGGCGTGCAGGTCGCGCCGAAAGTGGATGAGCTGGCCGAGGTACGGCGTGATGTCGGGGGGTGCTTGCATTCGCGCGCCGGACGGCGGAAAAAGCGCGGCCCGGCGGGATTCATCTTAGCTGCTCAGGCCGCGACAGTGCGGCCCGTCAGCGGGTACATCGGGTCGTTATACCCATGGGTGGAGGCATACCCGGGCGGCACCAGCGCGTCGACGAAAGTTTCGTCGTCGGCCGTCAGCCTGAGCGACTGCGCGGCCAGGTAATCCTGCCACTGCGGGAGGGTGCGCGGGCCGCCGATGACGCCATGGATGCGCTGGTTGTTGAGGACCCAGGCGATCGCGAACTGCGTCGCGCTCAGGCCGCGGCCTTCGGCGTGGGCCTTGAATTGCTGCGACAGCGCAAGCGATTCCGTACGGAATTCGGTCTGGTGGATGCGCTTGTCGCCCCGCGCTGCGCGGCTGCCTGACTCGGGCTCGACGCCGGGCTGGTATTTGCCTGTCAGTACGCCGCGGGCCAGCGGGCTGTAGGCGACGACACCCACGCCATAGTGGTCGCAGCAGGGCAGCAGTTCGGTTTCGATCAGCCGGGTCACTGCGCTGTACGGCGGCTGGCACACGATCGGCTGGGGGATCCCCATGCGACGCGCCGTTTCCACCATCCGCGCAACCCGCCAGCCGCGGAAGTTCGAGACCCCGTAATAGCGGATCTTGCCCACATCGATCAGGCGCGCCATGGTCGAAAGCGTCTCCTCGATCGGCACCGTCTCGTCGTCGCGGTGCATGTAGTAGAGATCGATCCAGTCGGTGTTGAGCCGCTTCAGGCTGTGGTCCAGCGCCTGCAACAGCCAGCGCCTCGACAGGCCGCGATCGTTTGGCTCCTTGCCGACGGGATTGGCCACCTTGGTGGCCAGCACCCAGCGCTCGCGGTCGGCTGCGATCGCACGGCCGACGATGCGCTCCGATTCGCCCTTCGCATAAACGTCCGCGGTGTCGATCGCGTTCAGGCCGGCATCGCGTGTCGCGTCCACGATGCTGCGCGAATCGGCTTCGCTGGTCTGGTCGCCGAACATCATGGTGCCGAGCCATAGTTGCGGCACGCGCAAGCCGCTGTGGCCGAGAGGGCGGTAGTGGGGGGTGATGGGGGCGGGCGCAGTCATGGACAGATCTCCTTCAACAGGCGATTGTCTGCCAGGAACGTCGACCAAACGTAGCTGGCGCATCGCCCCCGCGCTTGCGCCGGCTGCAGGCCTCAGGGCGCGCGGGGCCGCCTGAAAACATCTGTCTTGGCGAACAGGTTGTTGACGTCGGCAGCTGCGGTGGCCGCGGCGTAACGCGGCTCGATCGGCAATTCGTGCAGGTGCGCTGGCTCAGTCGCCGCGAAGCTCGGCGCCTCGGTCTCGCCTCCCTGCGCATGGCGCTTGAGGTCCTGGTCGCGGATTGCGAACAGGCGCTCGAGATCGGCCTTCGCCTCGGCCCGTGCACTGGCGGCCGCGGCAGCCGGCCTTGCCGCGGACGAATCGGGAGTCGCGGCCGGCCCCGAAATCACGATGGAGCCGCCGAGCAGGTCGGCGGGGTCGGATGCGTTCATCCTCACTTCAGCCTCGCTCGCCGCTTCGGCGGCAGCCAGGAAGGCCGCGGCCGGGACGCTGGAAGTCCAGACGCCGGGATGCGGCATGGGCGGACAGTTGCTGTCGTCCGCGAGGGAGAACTGCCATGAGATCCCCAGCAGCCAGCGCTCGGCAAGCGGATCCAGTGTCAGGACCCGCTTGCGGAAAGCGTGTTCGAAGGCAATTCCGTGCAGCATCAACCGCGGATCCCAGTGCTTGAGCAGCAAGCGCATGTGGATGCCCGGTTCCCGGCCGCGCGACGTGGCGGCAAGCAGGTCGGCGCCAACCCATGAGGTCGGAATGCCGGTGCGGTTAAGCGTGTCGCGCAGCACCAGCCGCAGCAATTCCCGGCGGCCGGCATTCTGCTGGGCCAGGGGATTCTGCGCATGCTGGGACGACGCCGGAAGCGAGAATTGCGACGCAGGTTGCGAATTCGATCCCGGCGGAGGAGCCGGGATTGGGGAGGCAAAGATGCGTTTCAGGAAGCTCATATCGTTCTCCGGAAGGTCGTCGGCGGGGAATGTCCACACAGCATTCGGAAATGGTTTTGTTACCGAATTGGGTTAATAGTAACCATACGTTTCAAATAAAGCAACTAAAGTTACATTTTTTTGAGATCCTTCGATTGGATAAGTTTGTGGCCTGAAATTTTTCGCCAACAGACCGAAAATTACCCCATGCTCTCCGCCGACCCGCAGTTCGAAGTCCTCCCGCGCGATCTCTCTGCCTACCGCAAGGGCAATATCGGCATCGAGTATGTGCACCGGTTCGAATCCGGGCGGCCAGGTCCCCACGTGCTGATCAATGCGCTGACGCACGGCAACGAATTCTGCGGAATGGTCGCCGCCGCCCATCTGCTGGACACCGGGGTCCGGCCCAGGCTGGGGACGCTGACAGTCAGCTTTGCCAACGTGGGCGCTTATGAAACATTCGACCCCAGCGAGCCTTTCAAAAGCCGGCAATTGGTCCACAACCTGAATCGGATCTGGTCCGCGGCCGAACTGGAAGGTGAACCGGACAGCCCCGAATTCCGGCGCGCCCGCGCCCTGCGGCCCGCGATTGCGGCCGCCGACCACATCCTGGACATCCATTCGACCTCCCAGGACGTGGTGCCGTTCTGGGTTTATCCCGCCTATGAGCGGAATTCGGTCGTCGCTCTCGCGATCGGCCGCCCCGAGGTGCACCTGGTGATGCCCGGCGGGCTGGGGTCCGGCACTCCGCTGATCCAGCACGGCCGGCACGGCGAGCCGCAAGGCAATGCAACGGCCATGGTGGTGGAATGCGGCCAGCACTTTTTACGTTCTTCCTGCGACCTGGCAACCAGCGTGGCGCTCGACTTCCTGGCGCATTTCGGATTGATCGAGGGCGCTGCCGACCGGTCCCTGCCAGGACCGCCGCGGCGATTCGAATTGCTGCAGACCCATGTCATCAAAACACCGGACTTCCGCTTTGCCAGGCCGGTGGTGGGCTTCGAGGTCTTTCGCAAGGGCGAGCTGGTTTACGTCGATGGACCGGACGAAGTCCGCGCTCCGGTCGACGACTGCACGATCTTCATGCCGTCGCGCGACGCCACGGTCGGCAAGGAAGCCGTGTACCTGACGCGCCCGATCGCCTGAGGGTCACTGGCCCCGGCCGAACACCAGCAGCAGGTTGTCGGCTGGCATGTCGTGGCGGGCCTGCAGGCGCAAGCCGACCTTGTTGGCCGCGCTTGTCACTTCCGACAGCCGGCGAATTCCCCATTGCGGATCACGCTCGCGCAGGCTGGCATCGAAGGCGAGGTTGCCCGGCACGGCTGGAACGCTGTCTTCGAGGAAGGGACCGTACAAGAGCAGCACACCGTCCAGCGCGAGGTGCCGCACGCTGCCCCGCATCAGCGCGGCGCAGTTGGCCCACGGCGCGATGTGGATCATGTTGGCGCAGAAGATCGCGTCGAACGACTCCGTGAAAACCGGGCCGACGGAAGGCCACTGGGGCGTCGTGACATCCAGCAGCACAGGCGCCCGGACGTTGGTCAGGCCGGCCTCTGCGCTGCCGGCCTCGATGGCGAGCAGCGCATGCGGATCGGCCTCCGTCGGCTGCCAGATCCAGCTGCGCATCGCGGCACTGAACCAGCTGACGTGCTGGCCGGTGCCGGAAGCGATTTCAAGCGCCATTCCGCGCTTGGGCAGCACCCGTTGCAGCACTTCGAGGATGGGCTGCTTGTTGCGGTCGGCGGCGGGACTGCTGGGCACGAGCATGCGGCTATTCTGCCCGCATCGAACGTGACTCGGGGTCCCTTCCCGGGTAGAGTAGTCCGCTACAAAAGCAGGGGCCAGCATGCACACGTACCGATCCGCACTCCAGCCAGCCCGCGCCTTCTGGCGCAGCGCATTGATCGCCTGTCTGTCGCTGCTGGCGCTGGCCGCGCAAGCAGCCGATTACCCGGCGCCTCGCGAGGGCAGCTGGATCGTGCGCGACTTCCGTTTCCACACCGGCCAGGTGCTGCCGGAACTGCGGCTGAATTACGCCACCGTCGGCGCTCCGACCGGTGAACCGGTGCTGGTCCTGCACGGCAGCACCGGCTCCGCCGCGACCATGCTGACGCCGGCCTTTGCCGGGGAGCTGTTCGGCCCCGGCCAGCCGCTGGACGCGAACCGCTATTACATCGTCATTCCGGACGCAATCGGCACCGGCAAGTCCACCAAGCCGTCCGACGGACTGCGAGCCGCCTTTCCGAAGTACAACTATGACGACATGGTCGAGGCCCAGTACCGGCTGGTCACGGAGCACCTGGGCATCAAGCACCTGCGCGTCATCATCGGCAACTCGATGGGTGGGATGCAGACGTGGATGTGGGGCGAAAAATACCCCGGGTTGATGGACGCCCTGGTGCCGATGGCGTCGCAGCCGAGCCCGATGTCCAGCCGCAACTGGATGATGCGCCGCCTGATCGTCGATTCCATCCGCAACGATTCCGAATGGAACAACGGCAACTACACCACGCAGCCGCGCAGCGCGCAGTTCTCCTCGGTCTTCTTCGGCATCGCGACCAGTGGCGGCAGCCAGGCCTACTCCAGGGCCGCCCCGACGCGGGCGCAGGCTGACCAGTTGCTGGACCAGCGGCTGAAGGCCGCTTACACGGGGGATGCCAACGATCACCTGTACCAATGGGAGTCGTCCGGAGACTACGACCCGTCGCCCGGCCTGGAGCGGATCCAGGCTGCGCTGCTGGCGGTGAATTCTGCGGACGATGAGCGCAATCCTCCGGAGACCGGAATCATGGACCGCGAGATCAAGCGGGTGAAGAACGGCCGCTACTTCCTGATTCCCGCCAGCGATCAGACATCGGGCCACGGCACCACGGCCCAGGCCAGGTGGTGGAAGCGGCAACTGGCCGACCTGCTGCAGACCGCTCCGCGCAGGTCTCCATAACGCTGCGGGCCGGCAGGTCCAGGAGCGGGAATCCATGCGATACAGTTCGCCGCAACTTCGACGGAGATTTTATGGGACTGGATTTCAAGGGCCGCGTGGCGATCGTGACCGGTGCGGGCGGCGGTCTGGGGCGGCAACACGCGCTGGCCCTGGCCGCGCGCGGCTGCCGCGTGCTGGTCAATGACCTGGGCGGCGCCGTGAACGGCGAGGTGCGTGCGGGCGCGCAAAGCGGTGCCGCGCAAGCCGTGGCCGACGAGATTCGCAGCCGCGGCGGCGACGCGATCGCCAACACCGCGTCGGTGACGGATTTCGCCGCGGTGCAGGCGATGGTGCAGCAGGCAGTCGACGCCTGGGGCTGCATCGACATCCTGGTGAACAACGCCGGCATCCTGCGCGACAAGAGTTTCGCCAAGATGGAGATCGCCGATTTCCGGCTGGTGCTCGACGTCCACCTGATGGGCGCGGTCCATTGCACCAAGGCAGCCTGGCCGCACATGGTCGAGCGCAAATACGGCCGCGTCGTGATGACGACGTCGTCCAGCGGCCTGTATGGCAACTTCGGCCAGAGCAACTACGGGGCGGCCAAGATGGCGCTGGTCGGCCTGATGCAGACGCTGGCGCTGGAAGGCGAGAAACACAACATCAAGGTCAACTGCCTGGCCCCGACCGCGGTGACGCGAATGACGCAGGACCTGTTTCCGGCCGACATGCAGGACGCTTTCGGACCCGAAGCCGTCGTGCCTGCGATGCTGGTGCTGGCCAGCGACTCTGCGCCTACGCGCACCGTGCTCTGCGCCGGTGCGGGCGGCTTCGAGGCCGCGCATGTCACGCTGACACAGGGCGCATACATCGGCATCGGCGCGGATGCACCCGAGCGGCTCGCGGCGCGCCTGGAGCAGGTGACGGACCGCGCTGGCGAAGTGGCGCCGGGCAGCGGCCACGCACAGGGCGCGAACGAAATGCGGCTGGCCCGCACGACGACGGATGACAAACTGTCATCCCGGGCTTGAGCCGGGATCTACACCTCTCGCTGCCCGGGGTCCTTGCTGCGCCACCCGCAAATCGGCGACAAAGTCGTCGAATGCCTGTGCCTGCAGCTGCGGCTCCATCCGCAGCAATGCGGACGGATGCAGCGTCACCAGCACTTCCAAGCCATCGGAGCGCTGTAGCCACTTTCCGCGTTCCCTGGTCACTGCCACTGGCCGGCCCAGCAGCGACCGCGATGCCGTCGCGCCCAGCGCGACCAGCGCGCGCGGTCGCACCAGCGCGATCTCCTGTTCCAGCCAGTGCGCGCAGGCCGCGGCTTCCTGCTGGCCCGGCGTCTTGTGAATGCGGCGGCGCCCGCGCAATTCGAACTTGAAGTGGCGCACGGCGTTGCTGAGGAACACGGAATCGCGAGGCAACGCAAGCCGAGACAGGGCACGGTCGAACAGCTGCCCTGCAGGCCCCACGAACGGCCGGCCCTGCAAGTCCTCCTGGTCGCCGGGTTGCTCACCGACAAGCATCAGGGCCGGTGCCTGCGGCCCTTCGCCATTGACGGCTTGGGTGGCGCACTCGCCGATCGGGCACCGCCGACAGCGCTGCGTCGCTTCGCGCAAATCCTGCAGTGAATGGATCGTCGTGACGGCGGGCGCCGGCGTTGCGCGTGGCAACCGCTGGATCCGGCGCGTGGTTTCGGTCGGCATTTCGTCGATCATCCGGCCGCTGCGTTCCTGGGCCTGGGCAGCGAGCGGAGCGATCAGGCTCGCCTCCGGCAGGTTGCGCCAGTATTTGCGCGGCATTTCCTTCTGCATCATGGCCAGCTTCAGCCGCGCGGGGTTGAAGATGCTGCGGTAATAGGTCAACCAGAGCTGTTCGCCGGCATCCGCTGGCGGGGCCTGGTCGCGTCCCACGCCGGGGCTGAATTCCAGGGTGCCCCCCGGTTGCCATTGCACGCAGCATTCCGGCGTTAGGATGGCCCAGCGCATCTGCGCGAAACGGCGCATGAACCACCGGGCGTTGGACTGCACGATGTGGTGTTCGGGCTCGAACCATGCCACGTGGAGCGGACCGGCCAGGTCCGCGTCCTCCACCTCCCGAAAGCGCACGAATGCGCGCATCTTGTGGATGTCGCGCCCGACCGTGCGTG